>DASZYN010000106.1:0-2586 GCA_035545435.1 Acidobacteriaceae bacterium
ATTCTGCTGCGCATACGGCAGCGGCTGGATCAGCGCCGCGTCCACAAAGCCAAATATGGCCGTGCTCGCGCCAATACCCAGCGCCAGCATCAGAATCGCCGTCACAGCGAACCCCGGACTTTTGCGCAGTTGCCGCAACGCGAATCGCACATCCTGTGCAATCGTCTCCGCGCGGAAACCCACCACCTCATGGCTCCGCTCCCGCATCTGCGTCGTATTACCAAACTGCCGCATCGCCGCGAAGCGCGCTGCCTCCGGCGTCATTCCGCTCTCCTGCAGATCCTTCGCCATCTGCTCGCGATGGAATGCCATCTCTTCCTCAAGTTCCCCGGCGTATGTCTCCCGGCCGAAGAGCAGCTTCAATTTCCGCCAGAAATTTCCGAAGCTTTTCATCCCGCCTCCTCGGCGTCGCGCAGCACGCGCCCCATCGCCTCCACCATGCGTTCGAATTTCGACAACTCGATGCCCAGTTGCTTCCGCCCCGCCGCGGTCAGCGTGTAATAACGCGCGCGCCGGTTCGTCTCCGTGATCTTCCATTCCGCTCTGACCCACCCCTGCAGAAGCAGCCGCTGCAGCGCGGGATAAAGCGATCCTTCCTCCACGGTCAGAACGTCATCGGAGGTGCGTTTGATTGACTGAGCGATACCGTACCCGTGCAGCGGCGCGCGTTTCAGCGTCTGCAGGATCAGCAGGTCCAGCGTTCCAGGCATCAGTTCCGGCTTCTCGGCCATGACGGCTAAACCATAGTCCATCTATGGATAGAGAATCAACGCCTATGTGACGAACGCTCCGGCCGAGCGTATTGCCTTCCGGCACGGCTACAGGCGACCAGCTACACGCTGCTCTCCTCGGGCTTCGACCGGAGGATCTGGTCCCTCCCGCAAAGCGGTGCCGCGCCAGCGGCACGACGGTAGAAGCCCCGGCCTTCAGGCCGGGGAAAAGGATCCGCGGGTTCGGAGCCTTTAGGCCCGGAACGTATTCAATCACGCGGTCACGGTACTAGTTGGTCCGTAGCGCCACCAGCGGATCGATCCGCGACGCCCGCCTCGCCGGCAAATATCCGGCCAGCAACGCAACTCCAATGAGCAGCAGGATCATTCCGAGGTACGTCACCGGATCGGTCGGCTCGGTTCCGAACAGCAGCGATGCAATCATGCGCGCCGCCGCATAGGAGACCGCCGTGCCAACTACGATTCCCAGCAGCACCAGCCCCAGCGTTCTGCCCAGCACCGTCCGCTGCACGCGCCCCCGCGTCGCCCCCAGCGCCATGCGGATGCCGATCTCCTGCGTCTGCCGCGTCACCCCGTACGCAATCACGCCGTAGATGCCCAGCGACGCCAGCAGCAGCCCCAGCCCCGCGAAAATTCCCACCAACAGCATGAAGAAGCGCCGCGGCGACACCGCCCGGTCCACGATCGCTCGAATCGGCTGAAACTCTACCGCAGGCTGGTTCGGATTCAGCTCCCGCAGCGTTCGCAGCACGCTCCCCGCCAGAGACGCCGGCGCCACGCGCGTGCGAATCACCAGTTGCGCATCGCTCGGCCCTTTCTGCATCGCTGAGTAGTAGATCTGCCACCCTTTTTCCGCTTCCACACTCGAAGCATGCACATCGTCGACGACGCCGATCACGTGCAGTTGTTCGTTGCCGCTCACCAGCACCTTGCCCACCGCATCCTCGCCAGGCCAGTACACACGCGCCGCCGCGGAGTTGATCATCACCACCTCCTGGCTCTTCGGCCCATCGCTCCATGCAAAGTCGCGCCCGTGCAAACGCATGCCCATCGCCCGCACGTAGCCCGGCGTGCACACATACACCAGCGGACCCGGCAGCGCACCCTCCGGAAACGTCTTGCCCTGCGGCACCGGCGCTCCCCATGCGCGATTCGCTCCCAGCGGCAGATAGTCTACGATCCCCGCCGCCGCTACTCCCGGCAACGCGCTCACCCGCGCGATTACCTGCTGAAAAATTTCTCCGCGCTTCAGTGCGCTCGCCTCGTCGCTTGGCGCGCTGTCGTCATACTCCACTCGAATCGACGCCGCCTGATCCGGCTGGAATCCCAGATCGATATCCATCACCTTCACGAAACTCCGCAGCAACAGACCCGCGCCCACCAACAGTACGCACGCCAGAGCAACCTCGGCAATCACCAGCGCCGCCCGCACCGCCTCATGCTTCCGCCCCGCGCTCGATCCGTGGCCGGAGTCTTTCAGCGATTCGATCAGATTCCCCGCTGCCATGCGCAAGCCCGGCATCAGTCCGAATAAAATTGCTGCCCCAACAGCGATGAGCACCGTCCACCCCAGCGCCTGCCCATCGATATGCAGCGTGCTCAGCAGCGGCAGCGCCAGTGATCCCTGATGCGCCAGCCACAGCACAAGCCCCCATGCCAGCCCGAATCCCACCACCGCGCCACCCGCCGAAAGAATCAGGCTCTCCGTCATCAGCTGCCGCACCATGCGCCCTCGGCTCGCGCCCAGCGCGCTGCGCATCGCGAATTCCTTCCCGCGCGCCGCCGCGCGCGCCAGCAGCAGGTTCGACAGGTTCACGCACGCGATCAGCAAAATCATTCCCACCGCCGACCACAG
>DASZYN010000107.1:0-1564 GCA_035545435.1 Acidobacteriaceae bacterium
GTCTTCCAGCACAACCGCTTCCGCGAGGGCTACTTCAAAGCGATTCTGATCGCGGATCGTGGCCGAAGCGAGTGGAAAGCAGGACTCGAGTCCGACAACACATTCCTGCATGAGAACACGAGCTATGCCATTACCGACCCGAACCAGTACGACGATGGCACACCGCTCAACTTTGCTTTTTCGGGGCAACGGCCCGATCTGGAACAATCCGCCTTTGTCGAGGATCGGCTCCGCCTTGGAAACTGGTCGATGAGCGCGGGCCTGCGCTGGGATCACTATCAACTTCTCGTCAACAAGCAGGCACTCGAGCCGCGGTTGGCGGTCTCACGCTATTTCCCCTCCACGCAAAGTATCCTGCATTTTTCCTGGGACCGCATCTTTCAGACGCCATCGTTCGAAAACATTTTGCTTTCCAGCTCCACTCAAATTGAGTCGCTCGATCCCACAACATTTCTCCGGTTGCCCGTCGAGCCATCGGTGGGCGACTACTTCGAAGGTGGTCTGACGCAGGGTTTTTGGGACAAGGCGCGCCTCCGCGTCAACTACTTTCGCCGCGTGATGAACGATTTCGCCGATGACGATCAGATCGACAATACGACCGTCAGCTTTCCCATCAGTTTTCGAAAGGCCATCGTCTACGGCATCGAGGGCAAACTGGATGTTCCGGACTGGCGAAGAATCTCTGGATTCGTCAGCTACTCCTGGCAGGTCGGCAATGCGTGGAACCCGGTGACAGGGGGCCTTTTCCTGGGGGCTGATGCGGCCGCCGCAGAGTCCCGGCAGTCCGGCCACTTTCCGATTTCGCAGGATCAGCGCAATACCGTACGCGGACGCCTCCGCTACCAGATCCATCCCCGATTCTGGCTCGCCGGCGGAATCCAGTACGATTCCGGCCTTCCCTTTGAGTTCGACGGCGACCCCTCCACGGTTCTCGCCCAGTACGGACAAGCGGTGCTGGATCGCATTAACTTCGATCGGGGGCGCGCCGATCCCAGCTTTGAGGTGAGCGCCTCTGCCGGAGTGGATCTTTACCAATCCGAGCGGCTTCATATGCAGCTCCAGGCAGACGGAGAAAACCTCAATGACACTCTCGATGTCATCGATTTTGGTGGGCTGTTCTCCGGCAACGCCATCGGACCGCCACGCAGCGGGATGGTTCGGCTCACGACAACATTCTGACGGCAATCAATGAATAGCTGCCGCTTGCCGAGCGCAGGTCATAGAATACTCAGCGAACGACTTCACAGAATTCGCCGAGGATTCCATCGATGTCTCAACATCTGTTGACGAGGCGCAGTTTTCTCGCCTCCGCTGCAATGACGGCCGCCGCCGCGCGTCTGGGAGCACAAACCAAAACCGATGCCGTCACGCTCGAGATCCCGATCGAGGCAGACGGTCCACACATGCCGTCGGATTTCGTCGGCCTTTCCTACGAAGTGCAGCAGTTGGCCGATCCCAGTTTCTTTTCGGCCAGGAATACCGGTTTGGTTCGCGCTTTCCGGGAACTGACCCCTCAGGGAGTTCTGCGCCTGGGAGGCAACACGAGTGAGTTCGCCTGGTGGAA
>DASZYN010000108.1:0-2315 GCA_035545435.1 Acidobacteriaceae bacterium
TCCCAACGTCAGCCACGTCTTTCACAAGGGCTCGTCGATTCGCATCACCCTCGACGCACCGAGCCCGACAGGTGACTGGGCCTTCGACGCCGTACCGACCGGAGTCGCCACGGTCAACAGCAATCGCGTCCACCCATCGTCGCTGGTCCTCGGCGTGATGCGCACCGGCATCCGGACGGGGCGGCTGACGGCGTGCTCGCAGATGCCGGGTACACCGTGTCGCAAGAACACCGTGGCCGTTCCGCACCGAGGCGAGCTGCGCTTGACCGCGCCGCACTAGGCAATCACAACCGGCTGGCTTGGCGAGTTCTCGAGGAGTTCCTTGTTGCCGCCGACGACGCGGTCGCCGCGCTTGACGTCGGTCTCGCTGGAGGAACCCCTTTGCCAGCCGCACCTATGTCACATGCGTGTTCCTATAGCGACACCGATGTGACACAGGTGCAGCAGAAGTGCCGCTCTGCGTCACATGGCCCATCGAAACCGCCAGGCACCAATCCTTCGCGCGCTGGCATAAGCGCCCTGTCCGGCACACCGAATCTTGGGGCGAGGGCTACCTTCGATCGCGATGTCCGAGTCTGATCGCCGCGGGGTCGATTACGCCCGGGCGGAGAGGCTGCGCCGCGGCAGGCGCACGGTGCTCTCCCTGATGGGCCTACCCGGCCTCCTGATGCTGGCGGCCGGCATCGCCTTGGAGTTCGCGCATCTCAAGGGAAATGTGACAGCAGTCCCGTTTGTGATGATCGTGTGGGGTGCGGGCATTCTGCTGAGCTGCGCTTGGGGACTTCAGCGAAACATCAAGAAACAGCGAGAACTTCGGCACTCGCCAGGGGCATAGGTGCCGGTATCGGTCGGTGACCGACAATCGTGCGGTGCCTTCGCGAGAGCTCAGCTACGACCCGGTCGGCGCGACCGATCCAGCGTCAGCGGCCTGGCAACCTGGCCGCCATCGCTTTCAGGCGACGGTCGTGGTGGGGCGCGGCGAAGAATGCTGGACGGCAAGTCGAGAGGCGGTACTCGCCTGGGCGGTGAAGGTCCGCAGCGGGTTCCTCGTCACCGGAGGCCCGCAAACTGTCAGACCTGGCCAGGACTATGAACTCACGTTCCGCATCGGCCCCATCGCGATTCGGGAGCCCGTGAGAGTGGTAGCCGTCATGGATGAGCCTGACCGCTGCGGCTTCGCGTACGGAACCCGACCAGGTCATCCTGTTGCGGGTGAGGAAGCCTTCATCGTCCACCGCGATGGCCGCGGAGTGGTCCGGCTGACGCTGCGATCGCTAACGATGCCCGCAAGCGGTTGGCGAGCGCTCGCCTTTCCAGTGTTTGTCGTGGCGCAGCGCGCGTTTCGTCACAGGTATCTGAGGGCTCTCAACAGCTGAGCGCGCCGCGCTGTATGTGCCGCTAGGGAACATTCGCCTTCCGTGCCCCGCGGCGCCGTTGCCACTCGGTCGCTATGAAGAATCCAACCCCGGCGAACAGGCTGGTTGCGAGCGAGGCACCGAGTGACGACCCGATCGCTAGGTTGAGGCCAAGAACAATCAGCATCAACAGCAAGCTTGCGATCAAAGCACCGCGCACTCCTTGATCGTCGCAGATGTGGCGCAGGATTTGCGCCGTCGAATAGGTGCCGTTCTAGCTCGACGGAACCCCAGATGTGGTCGAGACCTACGTAGGAGGCGCAACTCCGGGGCTAGTTCTGCCTCCTACGTCGGTCTCGGCGCTGCGAACCGAGGTGCCGCTGTAGCGCAGGTTGGGCATCGTCCCGGTTGCTCAACAACGGCTCGCGTTGTGTCGACACTGGAACGGTGCCATTTGATGCGTGTGCATCGTGCGGTGCACCGTCGCAAGGTGCCTATCGCTGCGCTCGCTACAACCCCATCGGAGCGAGGCCAGGGTGGAGGAGCCACACCTGGCCGAAGCGTCGATCCGGCAGACCTAGAAGTTCGCAGCAGGTTCTCGCCGTGGTTCTTCCCGATGGCTCGCCCTGTCACGACCCTGGTGTGGGCGCAGCCGCGGAACCGTTGGTTTCGCTGGGCAGTCAACGCCGTGCGGATAGCGCTCGTGGTCTTCCTCGCGGGCGTGCTGGTGTTCCTAGTCATCGCGGCCTGGGGGTAGTCACCTCGCACCCGGCCCTGCGTCCTGGAAGTGCCGATAGCGTCCGACGCTGGGCGGACGCGAAGTGCCGCTCGGACGCGAGCCCCGGAGCGATGCGTTGCTAGTCCGGCGGTCTTTGGGCGAGCGCCTCGCGTTGCCGCTTAATGGCGTACGCCTCGTCTCTCGACTCCGCGATGAACGCCTGTTCCTGGGCATTCTTCGTC
>DASZYN010000109.1:0-2754 GCA_035545435.1 Acidobacteriaceae bacterium
CTGTTGCTGCCTCCAAAGTGCCCGACACCAGTTACCGAAGGCAGGGGTAGGGCGAAGAAATAGCGATACAGATCAGGAACACCGGCGTAGGGTGGAGCGTACTGCCTGGCAGCACGGAGGCGAGGCATGTTCGCGGATGTGAAGTACGCGGTGCGGCAACTGAAGAAGTCGCCAGGATTCACGGTGACGGCGATTCTGACCCTGGCCCTGGGAATTGGCGCGAACGCGGTGGTATTCAGTGTGCTGAATGCCGTCGTGCTGCATCCGCTGAACGTGCCAAACGCCGGGAATCTGTACATGGTGCAGAGGTTCAGGTTTCCTTCGCAGTCGGTTCCCGATTATCGGGATCTGCGCGACCGGAACCACAGCTTCGAGTCGATGTTCTCCTACAACATCATGGGGCCGGCGGGGCTGGAGACCGGCGGCAATCCGATCACCGCGTGGCCGTATGAGGTCAGCGGGAACTACTTCGATGCGCTGGGGATTCATCCTTACATCGGGAGTTTCTTTCATGGGTCGGATGATCGCGCCGCAAACAGCGCACCCTGGATCGTGCTGAGCTACGCGCTGTGGCACACGCAGTTCCACGACGATCGCGGGATTGTCGGGCGCAGCCTGCAGGTGAACAAACATCCGTACACGGTCCTGGGTGTGACGCCGCCGGAGTTTCGCGGGACTGAACTGTTTTTTGCGCCTGCGTTCTTCGTTCCGATCGTGGACCAGCCGCAGATGGAGGGTTACAACAGCCTCGAGCAGCGCGGAAACCACTCTTCGATGGTGGTGGGTCGGTTGAAGCCTGGAGTAACGCCGGAGCAGGCCACTGCGGATCTGAATGTGATTGGAGCGTGGCTGTCGAAGACCTATCCGCACGACGATGATGGGGTGAATTTCACCCTGGCACGGCCGGGGCTGGTGGGCGATGCGCTGGGCGCTCCCGCGCGCGCGTTCATGACAGGCTTGATGTTGCTGGCCGGGCTGATCCTGCTGGCTGCCTGTGCGAACCTGGGAAGCTTGTTTGCGGCGCGGACCGCCGATAGGGGAAAAGAGATCGCAGTGCGCATGGCGCTGGGATCGAAGCGGCGTCTGATTCTTCGCGGGCTGATTACGGAAGCCGTTCTGGTATCGCTGGTGGGAGGAGTGGTGGGGCTGGCGGGCGGGATTGCCATTCTGCGCTGGCTTTCCGCATGGCAGCCGATACCGAACATCCCTATTAATGTGCCGGTCAATCCAGATCTGTGGACGTATCTGGTGTCGTTTGCACTTGCTGTGCTGAGCGGAGTGTTGTTTGGACTGGTGCCGGTGCGGCAGGTGCTGAAATCCGACCCGTGGCAGATCATTCGGGCCGGCGGCAGCGTGATGAGCCATCTGCGGCGCTTCACGCTGCGTGATGTGCTGCTGGTGGCGCAGATTGCGATCTGCGCGGTGCTGGTGACGTCGTCGCTGGTGGCGGTGCGGGGACTGGTGCGGTCGCTGCACAGCAATTTTGGTTTTGAGCCGGCCAACGTAGTGCTGGCGGGCACCGATCTGAAATGGGCCGGATATACAGGGGACAACGTTCAGATCATGCAGCGAAAGATCGTCGATGCGCTGCATGCGATTCCGGGGGTCACCGCGGCTGGGTACTCGAGCGGGCTGCCGCTGAGCCTGGGCAGCGGCGATTCCTTTGTCTACACAGACGCGACGACGGATTTCCGGCCGACGAACTATGCCGCCGATGCGATGCAGTACAGGGTTTCTCCTGGATATTTCGCCGCGACGGGAACGAGGATGCTTGCCGGGCGTGAGATAAGCTGGCATGACGACAGCAAGGCACCGAAGGTGGCGGTGGTCAACGAGGAATTCGCGCGAAAAGTGTTCGGGTCGGTGAACAAGGCGGTTGGCGGGTATTTCAAATTCTGGGGATCGGAGCGGGCCCAGGTGGTTGGGGTCGTCGAGAACGGCAAATACCGGTCGCTGACGGAGGATCAGCAGCCGGCGATGTTCAATTCGATTCAGCAGTACCAGGCGAGCGGCACGTATTTCCTGGTGCGGTCGCGCCGCGCAACGAACGAGATTGCGGGGGCGTTCCAGCGGACGATGCACGCACTGGATCCGTCGATGTCGGTGACGATTGAAACGTGGAACCAGGAGCTGAGCTCGGCGCTTTTCCCGTCTCGTGTGGCGAGCGTGGCGCTGGGGGTGCTGGGATTGCTGGGCGCGATGCTGGCGGTGACGGGCATCTTCGGCATGGCCTCGTATGTGGTGGCGAAGCGGATGCGGGAACTGGGTATTCGCGTGGCGCTGGGGGCTCGCCAGCAGGAAGTTCTGGGAGCGGCGCTGGGACGGGCGTTCGCGCTGCTGGCCGCCGGCTCGCTGGCGGGAATCGGGCTGGGCGTGCTGGCGACGAAAGTGCTGTCGTCGATCGTGTATCAGGCTACTCCGAAGGATCCTCTGGTGCTGGGCGGAGTGGTCCTGGCGATGATGGTGCTCGGACTGGTGGCATCGTGGATTCCGGCGCAGAAGGCGCTGGCGGTGGATCCAATGATTCTGCTGCGGGAAGAGTGAGGCCGCCGCAATAGCCTGTAGCCAGTAGCCAATAGCCTGTAGCCAGTAGCCAGTAGGGAAGAGACCTAAAGCGGAGCCCTTTCGAGTGATCTAAGTCGTTCTGGGCGCGCTCCCTCAGGATGCGCGACTTTTTAATGGTTGCGCGGGTTATGAGGGGGAGGACAGACTGTCTCTAAAGGACATCCCCAGCCATGCCCACGAATCTTTCTG
>DASZYN010000110.1:0-1592 GCA_035545435.1 Acidobacteriaceae bacterium
CCGCGGCCGCACTGGCCAGAACCGTGTGAGAGGCATGCCCCGCAACAGTGCCGCAGTGCGACGAGGCACTCCGGTGACGGACGTGGTGACGGTGAGGCGTCGGAGCGGTGGCAACTGTCCTGGCTGCCAAACAGGGGAGCGCCAGCATAACGCTGGCTGCGACGGCGAAGGGGACTGGACTGCGCATGCGGACCTGAGGGAGTGATCGAAAGAGCAATACCAGAGTATCGGACACTGGCGCAGGAAAAAAGTAGCGATCAGGGTACGTGGCACTGGCAATCCTCAACGGCAGTTATCCGCCAGCGAATGGTTCCGCGATGGAGATAAAAGCGGCCTTCTGCTGTGGTTGCTCCTGCGCGCTCAGTGAACCGGAGTGGATTCCCGCGGAGCCGGGAATTTCATTTCGATTCGGACAGGCCGGAGGTACAATTCCTCGAAATCAGAAAAAGCGGCGGTTCAGTATTCTGAATTTTTCCGGGAGGGATGTTATGGCCGATGCTCTTGCACCTGACACGTCTGTGCAGCCGTTGAACGAAATGCAGCGAATCGTGGATACGTTCGCCGCGCCGTCGAAGCTTGGTAAGGACATCGTGCGCAGCGCTGCGTGGTGGGGTCCTTTCATCATTCTGGTGATTGTCAGTATTGGATTTTCCTTCACGGTTCAGAAAAAGATCGGATGGGCTGCCGTCTATGACAACGCGATCAGTCAGAACCCGAAGATGAAACAGATGATCGAGAATCTGCCTGCCGACCAGCAGGTCGTGGCGCGCCAGAAGGGCATTGCCCGGCAGCCCTACACTGCCTACGCCGCGCCGGTCTTTTCGCTTATTTTTACGGCAATTTTCGCATTGCTCATCTGGCCGACGATCAACTTCGGCTTCGGCGGAACCGCAAAATTCTCGAAGATATTTGCCGTCCTGATGTACTCCAACATTATTAGCTATGGCGTGAGATTCCTGTTGGCCGTGATTGCCATCTTTGCTGGTCTCTCGCCGGAAAGTTTCAACTTTCAGAACCCGGTAGGTACGAATCTTGGCTATTACCTGGTTGGCAGCGCGCCCTTGTGGCTGGTTACGATGGGATCGTTCATCGATATTTTCGGAATTTGGTCGATGGTCGTCTCCTCGATCGGATGCGGAATTGTCGCCCGCGTGAAAACCAGTTCCGCCGCAATCGCTGTGTTTGGATGGTGGCTGCTCTTCATGCTGGGAATTACCGGACTCGTTGCGGCGTTCAGCTAGAGGAAGTTACGAATCCTTCGCAAGAGGCCCGCCGAGCTGGCGGGCCTTGTTGTTTGCGGTTGGCTGGAAGCCTACTCCTCTTCTTCCTCCCCCGTCGGCTTCTTCGCGTTGGCGACGATCTTGTCCGCGATCAGTTGCGGCACGATGTCGTAGTGATTCATCTCCATGTGGAAGCTGCCACGGCCCTGCGTCATCGCCGTGAGGGTCTGGCCGTAGGTGAGCATCTCCGCCATCGGCACTTCGGCGCGGATGATGGAGTTAGCGCCGTGACTGTCCATGCCCTGGACGCGGCCCCGGCGCTGATTCAGGTCGCCCATCAGCGCTCCGGCGAATTCCTGCGGAGCCTCGATT
>DASZYN010000111.1:0-2264 GCA_035545435.1 Acidobacteriaceae bacterium
GCGACCGCCGACATTGAGATGACCCGCATTCGCGGGGTCCACGGCCCGCGTTTTCTTGACGTAGCCCTGGTGCGCTGAGTCGGGGAACACACAGGGAGGCCGTCGCCGTTTGGCGTATTTTTCGCCCGTTCTTCGCCGCAGCACGACGGTGCGAGGATGGGCCTTACTTTGGTGTTAACGCCTGTATTGCCCATCACATGCCAAAGCGTGAATCCCCTGTTATGCTCTCTTGTTGCCGTGATACAGTTCCTGAGCGCGTTCGGGGTATCGGACGCACAAAGCCTAAACCGACTTTCATGGAGGGGTGTGTGTCAGTTAACGCCGGGGTGTGGATTTTTGTTGCAATGAGCGCCGTGTCGCTCGTCGCGGCTTATTTGTTCACGGGAGGATTGATGAGAAGCAGCTTCATTTCGCGGCGCTGGGCGAGACTCGCCGGCGTGATGGCCACACTCATGATGCTCGGTCAGGGCGCAGCTTTGGCACAGGACTCGGGCGGCGGCGAAGCCAATCTCCGGCTCCCGGATTTGTCGATCGTGAAGTTCTGGGGCATGAACGGGCATGCCCTGCTGTCGATCGGGTTGCTGTTCTGCGCCGGCGGACTGTTGTTCGGCCTGGCGATCTACGTGCAGTTGAAGAACCTGCCCGTTCATCGCACCATGCGCGAAATTTCCGAAATGATCTATGAGACCTGCAAGACGTATCTGTCGACGCAGGGCAAGTTCATTCTGTTGCTGTGGGCCTTCATCGCGGTGATTATCGCGCTGTATTTCGGCTATCTGGCGCCGGTACCGGGAAAATCGATTGGGGTTACGCTGCCGATTATTTTGTTGTTCTCGCTCATCGGCATCGCGGGCAGCTACGGCGTGGCGTGGTTCGGCATCCGCGTGAACACCTTTGCGAATTCGCGGACGGCCTTCGCAGGCCTGCGCGGCAAGCCGTATCCGGTTTATGCGATTCCGCTGAAGGCCGGCATGAGCATCGGCATGCTGCTCATCTCCGTCGAACTGCTGATCATGCTCTTCATCCTGCTGTTCATCCCGCGGGATTATGCAGGCCCGTGCTTCATCGGCTTCGCCATCGGCGAGAGCCTGGGGGCCGCAGCCCTGCGTATCGCCGGCGGCATCTTCACCAAGATCGCCGACATCGGCGCCGACCTGATGAAGATCGTCTTCAAGATCAAGGAAGACGATGCGCGGAACCCGGGCGTGATCGCCGACTGTACCGGTGACAACGCGGGCGACTCGGTTGGGCCCAGCGCGGACGGCTTTGAAACTTACGGCGTCACCGGCGTGGCCCTGATCACCTTCATCCTGCTGGCAGTGAAGAGCCCCGAAACGCAGGTCCAGCTGCTGGTCTGGATCTTCGTGATGCGCGTGGCGATGCTGGTTTCGAGCGCCGGCGCGTATTTCCTCAACAGCGCCATCGCCCACGCCAAATACGCGAACTCCGACGAAATGGACTTCGAGACGCCACTGACCTCGCTGGTGTGGATCACGTCCATCGTTTCCATCATCCTGACCTACATCGTCTCGTACCTGATGATTCCCGCGCTTGGCGACGGAACGCTGTGGTGGAAACTGGCTTCGATCATCTCCTGCGGAACTCTGGCGGGTGCGATCATCCCCGAACTGGTGAAGGTGTTTACTTCGACCAAGTCGAGCCACGTGAAGGAAGTCGTCACCTCCGCGCAGGAAGGCGGAGCTTCGTTGGGAATCCTGTCGGGATTTGTGGCCGGCAATTTTTCCGCCTACTGGCTGGGTCTGTGCATGGTCGCGCTCATGGGGCTGGGCTATTTCTTCACTCTGGGCCTGTCCATGGAGAGCCTGATGCTGGCTCCCGCCGTTTTCGCGTTTGGCCTGGTCGCGTTCGGCTTCCTGGGCATGGGTCCGGTGACGATTGCCGTGGATTCCTACGGACCGGTGACGGACAATGCTCAATCGGTCTACGAATTGTCGCTGATCGAAAGTGTTCCGGGCATCGAAGCTGAGCTGAAGAAAGACTTCAATATCGACGTCCGGTTCGAAGAGGCCAAACACCTGCTGGAGGCCAACGACGGGGCCGGCAATACGTTTAAGGCTTCAGCCAAGCCCGTGCTGATCGGCACGGCCGTGGTCGGCGCTACCACCATGATTTTCTCCATCATCATGGCGCTGACCGGCGGATTGACCCGGGATGTACAGAACCTTTCCTTGCTGCACGCACCCTTCCTGCTCGGACTGATCACGGGCGGAGCCATGATTTACTGGTTCACCGGCGCTTCCACG
>DASZYN010000112.1:0-8570 GCA_035545435.1 Acidobacteriaceae bacterium
CCTCCGCCTGCCATCCGTGCGTGTTCCAGTTCCTTCTGTTTCTTCCGCTGGAACTCCTTCTCGATGTCGTCGATGGTCGTCGAAGGCGCTCGAGAGGGCGGCAGCGGAACAGGAGGCGCGTTCGGCATGCGATGTCCGTTACCGTCGCCGCTCAGACGATCTGCCGAAGCGACCTGCGGGGCCGCCGGAACGGCAGCGCGTGGACGTGACGGGATCTCCACCGGCTGCCCATCCGGGCCAACGATCCGCATCAGGAAGAGGAATCTCACAGCATCTTCCTGGAAGCGATCCATCATTGCTTCGAACATCTCGAAGGATTCCTTCTTGTAAGCCACCAGCGGATCCTGCTGTGCATACCCGCGGAGCCCAATTCCTTCCTTCAGGTGGTCCATGTTCAACAGGTGATCCTTCCACAGCCCGTCGATCACGCTCAACATGATCATCCGCTCGTGGAAGCGCATCTGCTGATCGCCGATCAGCTGCTCCTTCGCTTCGTATCTGCCCTTGAGCCGGTCGAAGATTGTCTCGCCCAACTCGTGTCGGGTCATCTCGGTCGGTGTGATGCTCTCAGCATCGAGATCGAATCCAAAGTGAGCGCTCAGCTTCTCCTTCAGTCCCTTCACATCCCACTGATCGGGGTGAACGCGCTCGTTGGCGAACTCATCGAGCAAATTGCTGAGGATGTTCGGAACGTAATCCTCAACGATCAGTTCCTTCTGATCGAGGCCTTCCAGCAACTGGCGACGCAAACCATAAACGGCTTCGCGCTGCTTGTTCATCACGTCGTCGTATTCAAGCAGATGCTTGCGGGCCTCGAAGTTCTGGCTCTCTACTGCCTTTTGTGCCGCTTCGATCCGGTTCGAGATCATGCGCGACTCGATGGGCATGCCTTCTTCCATCCCCATCTTCTGCAGCAGGGTTGAAACCCACTCGCGCGCGAAGATTCGCATCAGGTCGTCTTCGAGGGACAAGTAGAAGCGCGATGCGCCGGGGTCACCCTGACGTCCGGCGCGTCCGCGCAACTGGTTGTCGATGCGGCGCGACTCGTGCCGCTCTGTGCCAAGGATGAACAAGCCACCCGCTCCAATGACCTGATCGTGTTCGGCTCCCGCGGCGGCTGCATGTCCCTGGTAAACCTGGTCCCAATTCTCCTGGCTGGTCTCAAACTCCTGACCCTGGTAGTAGAAGCGCAGCATGCCGGGCGCCGCCATGGGATTGATGGCACCTTCAGCCGGGGAAATCGCCCGCGCCATCGCCTTCTTCACCAACTCCTGCCGCGCCACAAAGTCAGGATTGCCGCCTAACAGAATGTCCGTGCCGCGGCCCGCCATGTTCGTGGCGATCGTCACCATCCCGATCCGGCCTGCTTGTGCAACGATTTCGGCTTCGCGCTCGTGAAATTTCGCATTCAAGACCACATGCCGCACGCCCTTGCGCGCCAGGATCTGGGAGAGCAACTCGCTCTTCTCGATCGAAGTGGTACCTACCAGCACCGGCTGCTGATTTTCGTGCAGCTTCGCAATCTCATCGGCGACAGCGTAGTACTTTTCCTTCGCCGTCCGGAAAACGACGTCGGAATTCTCGATGCGCAGCAGCGGCTTGTTCGTGGGGATCACGACGATGTCCAGCTTGTAAATCTTGTCGAACTCGGCTGCCTCGGTCTCGGCCGTACCCGTCATGCCTGCCAGCTTCTTGTACAGCCGGAAATAATTCTGGAACGTGATCGTCGCAAGCGTCTGATCCTCACGCCGGATGTTCACGCCCTCCTTGGCTTCCACCGCCTGATGCAACCCGTCGGACCAGCGCCGCCCGGGCATCAGGCGCCCGGTAAACTCGTCGACGATAATCACCTCGCCGTCCTTCACCACATACTGGACGTCCTTCTTGTACAGCGAGTGTGCCTTGATGGCCGTTTCCACGTGGTGTTTCAGGTCCCAGTTCTCCGGATCGGCAATGTTGCCGATGCCCAGCAGCCCTTCGATCTTTTCCCATCCCTCATCGGTCACCGCGATCGTCTTGTGCTTCTCATCGACCACGTAGTCGCCGGTCAGGATCTTCTCTTCCGGGCTCTTCTCGATCTCCTCGCCCATTTCCAGCGACGGAATGATCCGATTCACGCGCGCATATTTGTCGGTCGTCTGATCGGTTGGCCCCGAGATGATCAGCGGCGTTCGCGCTTCGTCAATCAGGATCGAGTCCACCTCATCCACGATTGAGAAAAAGTGCCCGCGCTGCACACAATCGTTCAGCTCGAACTTCATGTTGTCGCGCAGGTAGTCGAAGCCGAACTCGTTGTTGGTACCGTACGTGATATCCGAACCGTAGGCCTTGCGCCGCTGGTTGTCGTCCAGGTCGTGAACGATCACGCCCACCGTCAGACCGAGGAACTCGTAAATCTTCCCCATCCACTCCGCGTCGCGCTTGGCCAGATAGTCGTTGACCGTCACCACATGCACGCCGTGCCCCGCCAGCGCGTTCAGATACACGGGCAGCGTTGCTACCAGAGTTTTTCCTTCACCGGTCTTCATTTCGGCGATCTTGCCCTGGTGCAGGACGATTCCGCCCACCAGCTGCACGTCGAAATGCCGCATGTTCACGGCGCGCCATCCCGCCTCGCGCACCACCGCAAACGCCTCCGGCAGAAGATCGTCGAGCGCCTGCTTCTCTGCGGCTACTCGCGCCTCTTCGTCCGTAATCCCTTCCAGGGCGGACGCAATGCGCGCGCGGAACTCGGCCGTCTTCGCGCGCAACTGCTCGTCGCTCATCGCCTGCACTTGCGGCTCGAGCGCATTGATTTCTGCCACGCGCGGCAGCAGGCGCTTCACCGCCCGCTCATTGCTGGTCCCAAAAACCTTGTTGAGAACTTTAGTTCCGATCAAAATTGATTCCTTTGGCGATCTTTCTCAGCGCCCGGCGAGCCAGTACTTCCCAATCGCCGTCCCAGGGAGAACTTCAGGATTCCTTCCTCATTTTAAGGTACCCACGCGATTCACGCTGACGCCAGCACCGACCGCGTGTCCGCTAACCGTTTTTTCGCTGACCGCTTTTCAGCTGACCGGACTTTAGCCGACCGGACCTTCGCTGGTCTTAGAGCGTCCTCAGATACGCCTTGGCCCTCTCCAGTTCCGGAAACAGCCGCTCTTCTGCCTGAAAGGCCGCCGAGTGCACGCACCGCCGCCCGTTCTTCTGCTTCACAGGATGCTTCAGGTGCAGCATCTCGTGATACATCAGGTATTCGATCGCGTAGCGCGGCGTTCCCTTGCGATCGAACACCCGGCTCACCATGATCGTGTTGTGCGCCGAATCGTAGTGCCCCAGCAGCCGCCGCGCCGTCACCTCGCTCCACGTGAGCAGCGGTCGTCCCAGCAGCCCGTGGAAAAACTGCCGGTTCAGCGTTTCGAACACTTCGTCCAGATCGTAGTGGTCGCCCTGAGCCGTAAGGATCTTTTTCCGTCCCCGCGTCTGCCGGATGCGCTCGCTCTGCCGCACCATCGCCTCGCTCGTGGTGAACCGTCGATAACGATTCGCGTGGCCGCCGTCAATCGGCTTGCGATACAGCTTGGCCAGCAGGATGTGCGCGATCGCCCTTAGCACCGGCTCCGGCGCGCCCTCCAGCAGATCGGACAGGCTTACACGAATCCTCCCTTCCCGCAAACGGATCGTCGTGTTCAGCGACGTGAACCGCCGAAATCGCACATCCATGGGAGGTATCGGAGCTCGCGGCCGGATCGCCCGATACTCCTCGGCAAACAGTTCGGACAAATGGGGGCTCACTACGATCCCGAATCTCGCATAGCGAAGCAAGGAAATCAAGCCGGCGCGCTGTGCTGTGCTCCGGGCTCTGTCCCGTGGCCCGTGCATTACCCTGTAATCATGCTCACGACGGTGACCGAACGCCTCATCCCGCCGGCCCGCAACATCCAGGGCAGCCTGCGCCTGCCCGGCGACAAAAGTATCAGCCACCGTTACGCATTGCTGGGTGGCCTGGCCGAAGGCACGACGCGCCTGACCAATTTCTCTACCGGCGCCGACTGCGCCTCCTCCCTGGCCTGCGTCGAAGCCCTCGGCGCCCACGTCCTTCGCGACGGGACTGACATCGCCATTACCGGCACTGCCGGCCGCTTCCGCGCTCCGAACCAGCCCCTTGACTGCGGCAACTCCGGCTCCACCATGCGCATGCTCTCCGGTTTGCTCGCTGCGCAGTCCGGAACCTTCACCCTCACCGGCGACGCCTCCCTCTCGCGCCGCCCCATGGAGCGCATCCGCAAACCCCTCGCCGCCATGGGCGCGCAACTCGACCTGACCGACGGCCACGCCCCGATCACAATCCACGGCGCGCCGCTCACGGCGATCGACTACACTACGCCGATCCCCAGCGCCCAGGTCAAAACCGCCCTCCTCTTCGCCGGACTCCAGGCTCAGGGCGCGACCACCGTCCGCGAAGCCGTCCGCACCCGCGATCACGGTGAGTTAGCCCTGCGCGCCTTCGGAGCCCACGTCGACCGCTCCAGAGACTCGGTCTCCATCGCCGGCGGTCAACAGCTACGAGCAATCGACGCAGCGGTCCCCGGCGACCTCTCCTCGGCCGCCTTCTTTCTTTGCGCCGCCGCGCTCTTCCCCGGCTCCAATCTGATCTTCGACGAGCTCGGCCTCAACCCCACGCGCGCCACGCTGCTCGACGTGCTCACCGCCCTCGGCGCGCACATCGGCGTCCTCAACCTCGAAACGAAGAACGACGAGCTGGTCGGCACCGTTCAGGTCAACGCGCCGCCCGCCGGTCTCACCGGCACCAGCATCTCCGGCGCGCTCTCAGCCCAACTCATCGATGAGCTGCCTGCCCTCGCCGCCATCGGTCCCTACACACAGCAAGGCATCCGCATCCGCGACGCCAAAGAGCTGCGCGTGAAGGAGTCGGACCGCATCGCCCTGGTCGCGGCCAATCTGCGCGCCATGGGCGCCGAGGTGGAAGAGTTCGACGACGGCCTCGACGTTCCCGGCGGCCAAACCCTGCACGGCGCCACCATCGACGCGGGCGGCGATCATCGCATTGCTATGGCTTTCTCCGTCGCCGCCCTTCGCGCCACAGGCGATACGCTCATCCGCGGCGCCGAATCCGCCGCCATCTCATTCCCGGAGTTCTTCGATCTGCTCGACCGCGTAGCAGAAAGATAAGTTGTCAGTCGGTTCGAACCGAACATTTCCAGAGCCAAAGGCACTTCACTGATCGCGTCTTTTTTTTCGTTATCGTGACTGCAGGATCGCAGAGGCAAATCTTGGGAGCTTTGACCAGCACCCGCGTCATACGGTTACCAGGCGTCTCTTCAAGACGTTCGAAGGAGGAGGGCTTGGAAAATCCTTCGCAACAATAGCCTTCGTCGACGAATTCGAAAGAATAAACGATCCGGTATTCCTGCACCATCTCAGGACAGCCCGGGCACCTAAAGGTTGAATGCGACGCACTGTCAACGGCCGCCTGATGGAGCATCGCTGGCCCGCTTACAACGCGCAGGGACCCAACCGATCCGTCCGCGTGAATCTCAGCGTTGACGACCACCTCGCCGGAAACCCGCGCCGCTCGCGCGATGGGGGGATACATAGGATCTTCTAAGTGGACCAGAGCCGGGCCAACCGGCTGTTTCGTCGGAGTATGAGTCGTCTGCGCCGCAGCGACCTGTCCCACTGCTAATGTGACGCCATAGCTAACGACCCCGCAAAGGACAACCCGGAGAAGCATAGGCACCATCACCCTCTTCTGCCGACTACCCTACACCCTCATTACTGGACCGGATTCAAAATCTCGTCCAGCCGCGCCGGCGTCCCCTCTACACGCTCCAGATGCGGAATCCGCAGACCGCCGTGATAATCGAGCGCAACCGACTTCACCGTGTCCCGATCCTTCACCAGCACCGTGATCGGCTCGGTCCCCTTCTCCGCTTTTTTGATCGACTCTCGCAGCTTGTCCGCCGAGTACACCTGCCCATCCACCGCCAACAGTTGCATTCCCGGCACCAGCCCCGCCTTGTAGGCCACGCTGTCCCACCACACGTTTCCCAGCGTTCCATCGCCCATCGCACTGAATCCAAGCGACGTCGCAAAGCTCGTCCCATACCGCGGGCTCGCAGGCGCGTGCTTCTCCCACGCGGGAATCGTGTCGTTGTACACCAGCTTGTATCCACCCTGCGTGAAACCGTTCTCCGGCACCTCCGGATGCAGCTGATACACCCGTGTCTTCAGGAACGTCGCCCAGTCGTACGGCTGCACCTCGTTCAGCGCGTTCACAATGTCCTCGAAGGTATAGGTATCCGTGATGTAGCTCCCGTTGTGCACGCCGTAGAAGAGCTTCGCGAAGTCATCCAGCGACTTCTTCCCGCCGCTCAGCTCGCGAATCTTCGTGTCCGCATCCAGCCAGATCAGCTGCCCCTCCTCGTAGTAGTCCTCTGGACGCAGCCAGCTCACCCAACTCACCGGCCGCCGCTGTGAAACGGTGGGCTGATTGGTCGTGTCCACCAGCGGCCGCCAGTCGCGGCCCCGCGCCGCCTCATATCCGGCCGCCACGCCGGCCAACTCATCGCGCGCCTGCTCCGGCGTCTCCATTCCGGCCCGGGCCGTCAGCACCAGTCCCCAGTACTGCGTCAGCCCCTCGTAGACCCACAGCAGGTCATCGCGCATGGGCACGTTGAAGTTCGGCGTCCACAAATCTGCGGGCCTGCGAAACTTCCCGTTCCACGAGTGCGTGTACTCGTGCCCCAGCAGGTCGCGGCCGCGTACGCCGTTCGCCCAGTCCGTAAAATAGTTCGCCCGCGTTCCATCTTCGCTCGACTGGTGATGCTCCAGCCCCTCGCCGCCCAGCACGTTGGTCAGCATGAACAGGAAATCGTAATGATCGTAGTGGTGCGATGCGAACAGCTTTTGCGCCTGAATCGCCAGATTCTTGTGCGCCTGCACTTCCTCCGGCGTCATCTCCAGATCCTTCGGCTCATCGGCCACCACGTCCAGAAACACCGGGTTGTCCGGCCCGGTCGACAGATCGACACGCTTAAAATACTCGCCTGCAATCAGCGGCGAATCCACAAGCTTGTTCAGCGGTGTTTCTTTGAAGTGAACCGAACCGCCATCCTGGGACGCCGTCTCGAGGCCCGTCGCGAACTTCCATCCCTCCGGCAGCTTCACCGTTGGGTTGAACTGGATGTCCCGCGAAAAATGCCCCGCCGGATACAGCACCACGGTATTCCACGAAAGATCGAGCATCTCGTGCGACATCGTTACGCGCCCATCCTGCGGACGAATCGGCGACAGATAGTCAAAATCCACGTCAAGCGACGAAACGCCCTTCGGCACGTCGATGTGAAACGCGTAGACATCCACGCGATCGCGCAGCCATGGAATATCTTTGCCATTCGCCTTCACGAACAACCCGGCCACCGCCTGAATCGGCCCAGTCGGCGAATGATTACCCGGAATCCACTGCGGATAGAGCAGCGTCAACTCGCCCGCCTTCACCGGAATCGTCTCGTGCACGTGTGCCACGCGATCCGTCGTGTTGGTGAGGTTCACATCCAGCGCAATCGTTCCCGGATAAGGCGTATCCACCGGCGCTGCGATCGGCGCCGGCATCGGAACCGGCTGCGGCCCGGCTGCACTCTGGGCAAACCCCATGGAGACAAGGCCAAGAACCACAGCAGGAAGGCAGCAAACCCGCATCGTCACCACGTTCTGAACAATCCTCCAGCGTCGATCGGCGTTGCGAAAAATTCTACAGGACAGAATTCCGCAGCAATCGCGCTCGCTGGCCTCCGCTGAAAATTCTCCGCGAGTCGCACGCCCCGGCTCCTTTTAAGCTGTACTCTGGTTCCTGTCATGGCTTCCCGTCGCGCATTTCTCAAGTCCGGAGCTGTCGCTTCCATTGCCGCCACCCTTCCCGCGTCTGCGCAGGAGAAAACTTCTGCCGCTGGCCCGTCGCGCATACGCCAGTCCGTCTGTCGCTGGTGCTACAAGCAGCTTTCCGTCGACCAGCTCTGTCAATGGGGCGTCCAGCTCGGCCTCAAAGGCATCGACCTGCTCCAGGTCGAAGAGTTCGAAATCCCGCGCCACTATGGCCTGATCTGCACCATGGGCTACGCCGGCGGCGGCACCATCCCGGATGCCCTGAATCGCACCGAGAATCACGCATCGATCGAAGCGGCCTTCCGAAAAAACATTCCCCTCGCCGCCAAAGCCGGCGTCCCCAACGTCATCACCTTTTCCGGCGTTCGCCGCGGTATGTCCGACGACGAAGGCGCGCGCAATACGATTGCCGGACTCAATCGAGTCAAATCCATTGCCGAAGACAACGGCGTCACGATCTGCCTCGAACTGCTCAACAGCAAGGTCAACCACCCCGACTACATGGCCGACCACACCGCGTGGGGCGCACGCGTGATGCACGAAGTGAATTCACCGCACGTGAAACTGCTCTACGACATCTACCACATGCAGATCATGGAAGGGGATTTGATCGATACCATCCGCCAGAACATCGGTGTCCTCGGCCATTTTCATACTGGAGGCGTTCCGGGCCGTCATGAACTCGA
>DASZYN010000113.1:0-2379 GCA_035545435.1 Acidobacteriaceae bacterium
GAACGAAGGCGCCCGCAATCATGAATTTGCCTTTGCGGCTCGCCGCCGACCGAAGCCATGCTTCCAGCGCATAGTGCAGGCCTTTTCTCGGCGCGGCTCCTCCTACAAACAGCATCGTCAGCCCGCGCTGATCGTCGCGCACCTGCTGGCCTGAGTGATACACGCTTTCGTCGTATCCATATTGGTCGCGCACCAGCTTTTCCCGGCTGAAACCCTGATCCACAAACGTCTGTGCAACAAAGTCCGAGGGGCACAGCAAACGAAACGCAGCGTTGTACTCCGCCTCTTCTTTTGCCAGAACGCCGGCTTTGTACGCGTGCTCATGATCCGGTGGCAGAACGATGCCCAGCTTTTCGCATTCCTTCTGCACCACCTCATACGCAAAGCGCGTATGCGCATTCGGCCTCTCCAGAACCGTCGGAATCCCCAGGCGCGCCGCCGTCTCCAGCGTTCGGATCGAACCCAGAGGCCACGCGTGAACAATGTCGATCTTCCCCACTAACCGCTTCAGCCGCTGCGCAACGATCCAGTCGTGGATCGCGCATGCTCGCTCGGTTCCCAGCACCCGGTACGGAATGCGGAACCTGCCCCGAGCCAGCGTCGGCCGGACCACCGCTTCCGGCGGCAGTTCCCGAGAGAGCGATCCTGCACACACCACCACACTGGCGCCGGCGCCCAGCAGTCCATACACCTGTTGCCAGGCGGTGTGGCAGATCCGGGCCGCTCCCAGTCGATGGGGAAAGCTGTAGAGAACTCTGACTTTTTCAGTGGTGCGCGTCATGGTAGATACCAACGGAATACTGACAACTCAGGCCTATGCTTCTCGCGGGCCGCTGTCTTTTGCTAAAACGGCTGCCATCGTCTCACCCGGACCCGCAAGCGATGCGGCCAGGGTAAACAACTGCATCAGAGTCAGGCGATAGATCTTGCGCAGCACCCTGAAGGGAAGACTCACGTCGTCGTTCAGCTTGCAGAGCGGAGGACGCGAGATGCCGAACTTCTTCAGCACATCGTCGACAATGAAACGTGTGCTGGATTCAATGAAGAGCTCGCGCCGCGTTTCCAGCGAGACTTCCCGCAGTCCGGCCGACTTCGCCACCTTTCTCAGCGTCGCCGGAGAAAAATGATACAGGTGCCGCGGCAATTCCAGCGGATACCAGTACGAGCCGAAAACACGCCGTCCGGCGGAATCAATGTTGGGCATCAGCGTGTAAAACACGCCGCCGGGCTTCAGCCACTTCGCGACGCGGACCAGCACCTCGCGCGGCTCGTAAACGTGTTCGAAAACGTTGAAGCACGTAATCACATCAAAACTCTGAGCCGGAAAAGGCGCATCGAGAATATCCCCGACGAAAACCTCAGCGCCGCAGCGGTTACGCGCTTCGCTGGCCGCTTCCTCCGACATCTCAATGCCGAACAGCTTCCACGATGGCCCCTTCATCGCGCTGAGAAAGCCGCCGCTCGCACAACCAAGATCCAGAATCGCTCCACCCTCGGGCTTGAGACGAAGAACTTCCTTCCGCCGCTCGAACCAGTGCTCCGGCTTTTTGGCTGCCTCCGAGATCGTACGGTCGTAGTCGGGCCCGTAATGCATCCACATTTCCGCTTTGGACGGCGGATCGTCGAGCCACACCATCGAACAGGAGGTGCAGCGCAGCAGCTGATACTCCTTCGTGCGTCCGTGGTACCGATCCGGCGCAACCATCCAGCGGACGGGATCCGGCTTTGCACAAACAGGGCAGGTCCTCTGAGCCGATTCGCTGGTCATAGGTGCGTCAATGATAAGTTCGTCGTTGGCAATCATGGATAGAGGTGTCCTTGAGGATGTTTCCCGAGCGCTGGAGATCAGGCCGGAGATGCAAATTTTCGGGAAACGGTATTCAACATCGTACGCGCTTCCGAACGGGATACTGACCCCGTAAACAACAGAGCCGGCACCGTGACCAGCAAACTGATCGCGGCCGCCGTCGCAAGTCGTATCGTATCCAGCATGCGCGGATTCACGTCCCACGGCACTCCCACATACCGGGCAGCGACTGAGGCGCCCAGGATCACCGCGGCCGCGACACAGAAGCGAAGCAGCGTCGGCGCCAGCACACCAGGATTGAATCCCTTGAAGCGGGAGGTGAGACTCAGGCTCATCAGAATCAGCCCCAGAAACTGTCCGACAATGTGTACCCCGCCGACCATGCCGTAAAACCCAATCCTGGGTCCGAAGGGCCAGAGGAGCAACGCTACCCCCAGACCAAGGAGCAACTGTGCGTTGTCCATCACCGCGCCGCCCGAAACACGATAGAGCACGCGGAACAACGAACTCAGCGATCGGCACATGCTGCCGGCGCACAGCAGAACCACCGCTCCTTCCAGCAGCGGATCGGT
>DASZYN010000114.1:0-2128 GCA_035545435.1 Acidobacteriaceae bacterium
GTTCGGTGATTGAAATAGGCTGCCACACCTCCGGCACGGTAAGCGCCAGCAAGCGCTCGACCGGCTGACCATTTCCGAAGTCTCGCATCGCGCGGTTCTAGTTCAGCCGCTTTCGTCCTGAATCCTTCACGAAATGCCTTATAGGCTTGGAAGCGAGCGCCGACGTAACCGTCCGTCTTTTCCGATCGATCGATAGAATCGTGCAAGTCCCTTGCTGCCGCTTTGCCCTCTCGACCATATTGAAAAAGAAACCCATGAACGAAGCTAAGCGCATGAATTACGCGGTTCTGCTCCTTTGAAACTATTTCCACCAACGCGTCGCCCCCGTGATCACCCCACAGCGTCACCAAGTTCTCAGGACAACAATCGAGTGAATAAGGCTCTCCGTCTTCCAGGGTCACGATGGCCTCACCTTCAGGCGGTATCTCGTACTGATCGCAGTAGGGCTCAATAAAGAGCGTTAGAGGTGAGGAGATATGGTTCCTGATTGGCAGCTTCATGACCCGGCCCTCCGTGGCCGGTTGAAATTGCATCAGCATCGGGATGTCCGCAATTGATGTCGTGGACGGCGCTCCACCCGGCCGGCATTTTTGCCGGTCAGTGTGGAGAGGAGGACACGATGGAGGATGTTTCAGTAATCGGCATCGATCTGGCGAAGTCGGTGTTTCAGATTCACGGGGTCGATGCGCGAGGCGAAGTGGTGGTGCGGCAGCGATTGACCCGAGCAAAGCTGCTGCCGTTCTTTGCCAGACTGCCGCGCTGCCTCGTCGGCATGGAGACCTGCGCAAGTGCCAACTACTGGGCGCGAGAACTGGTCGCTCTGGGCCACGAGGTGCGGCTGATGCCGCCGCAATACGTGAAGCCTTACGTGAAGCGGTCGAAGAACGACGCTTCGGATGCGGAGGCGATCTGCGAGGCGGTCACCCGTCCGACCATGCGGTTCGCCGGGGTGAAGTCGCCGGAGCAGCAGAGCGTGCTGGTGCTCCATCGCACGCGATCGATCCTCACCCGCCAGCGAACCCAACTTGGAAATGCGATCCGGGCTCATCTCGCCGAGTTCGGGATCGTTGCGCCTGTCGGCCGCCAAGGCTTGGACCGGCTGATGGCCATCATCGGCGACGAGAGCGATGACCGGCTACCGCAGGCTGCGCGTGCCTGCCTGACTATGTTGGTCGACCAATATCGGCTGGTGCTCGCGCACTTGCTCGAGACCGACCGTGCGATCCGCGCCGATAGCCGTGCGACCGAACTCGGCCGCCGCTTGCAGGAGATCCCCGGTGTCGGGCCGCTGGTAGCAAGCGCGCTGGTGGCGACCGTGCCCGATCCGCAGATGTTCAAGTCGGGGCGCAGCTTGTCGGCCTGGCTGGGGCTGGTCCCGCGACAACACTCGTCGGGCGGCAAGGAGCGCCTCGGCGGCATCACCAAGGCAGGCGACATTTACTTGCGAAGAATGCTGTTCGTCGGCGCCATGGCGGTCATCCGTCACGCCGAGCGGCATGGCACCCGCCGGCCTTGGCTGATGAAGCTGCTGAGCCGCCGCCATCCACGGGTGGCAGCGATCGCGCTGGCCAACAAGATCGGCCGGATCGCCTGGGCGATGATGACCAGCGGCGAGCGTTACCGCGAACCGGTGGCTGCATAACGAGGAACGAACTTCAAGAGGTTGGCAAGAGCAGGAGACTGGCTGACGCAAGCTGCCCGATGACGGGACCGATGATCCCCAGGAAAACCCATTAACGACCCGGCGCTACCAAGCGCGTGCAATTGGTTGGGACCTACCGGATCGGCGGACAAGGCATCATGGCCAGCGGCACATGGCAACGCCGCATCAACAGGTCGAAGACATGGCCGCATCCCAAAACCGCAGCTGCAACGCTATAATCCAAATCTTGCTAACGGAGCGCCGTCCAGACAGGGTCGCGTGCTGACCGTCTGTTCCGGGTGGTGAGCGGACGTCAGCGGTTGGAGGTCTGATCTCGCACAAAGTCAACGGCGATCCCGGTGACATAGCCGACTGGCTCACCAGTTTTCCCTCTCTTGATCGGAAAGACATTGGCAGCCGACTGCTGACAAGCGGTGCGTGAAAACTCTAGATCCTTGCCCGGCTCCGGAAGGCAGCGCTGAACTT
>DASZYN010000115.1:0-14626 GCA_035545435.1 Acidobacteriaceae bacterium
TATGGTGGGTTTGACTGGCCCGGTGTGGCGGTGCTCGGCTTTTTTGTATTGCCGCTAGTGCTGGTTGTTTACGAGAGCATGTTTGACCTGCGGCGTCCCTGGGGGACTGCTGCGGCAGTGTACGTGCTTATTGGATTAACCGAGGGAACTTTGGGACATCTGCTTTTTGAGGTCGCGATCAAGACTCCGCTATATTTGCTCGCTCTGTCCTGGGTGACGAATCAGATTGTGCTTGCGATCCCGTCCACGGGGGATCGGGTCGTGACGTCGCGACTAATGAATAGAGCGTCCACATTGGTCCCTGATGAAGAGTGACCTGTAGTCAGTCAGCAAGGTATGATCGGAGCGAGCTGAAGAGGCTCAGGTGTCTGTGCCTTCGAGCCCCTTGAGCGTACGTGCGAGTTGTGTCTCGCTGTCGTAGCCGGAGCGGACAGCTCGTTCGCGGCTACGGCGGGGCAATGGCTTTTCGGAATTCCGGACCGGTCAGGTAGAAACGGCACTTATAGGTGCACACCTCGACGTTTATCCGGGGTCCTCCAGCGAGGGGACTGTGGGCCTTGAGCTGTGCTCTTCGTGCCAACGGAGAAGGTCTGCCATTCGATTGTCGTAGGAATACGCCGGAACGCAGCGAAGATGCCCTGCATGCGCGATTCGCCCGAGCTTTTCCGGATGAGCGAGATAGTAATCGATCTTTTCGGCAAGCTCCTCCGGGGTGTCGAAGCATTCGATTTCGACGCCTTCCCGGTAGAGCGATAGAACTTCATCGTTGCGCTCGTGCAGCATGAAGCCCCCTGTTGCCGGAATGGCATAAGTGCGATTGGTCGTGAGGTCGCCCGACGAAGCTCCTTCAACTTTGCCGCCCATGATAGCCAAATTGATCTTTGTTGCGCAGATCGCTCGAGAATAACGTTCGCCATGCACAGGAAAGCCTTGAACCCAGCGTCGCAGGGCTGAATCTTTGCAATGTGTTGTCCAGCGGTTACCCCAGATACGAAGATGCAGTCGCGGACGCAATTGCATCAACTTCGTCAGCACGCCCTCTTTATGGGGCATATGGGTTGCGATGAGACTGACATCGCAGGCGTAATCGGCGTAATCCCTGTTGCTCAGCGAGAAGGGGCGGTGCACTACCGGGTCATAACCATGCGGCAGGAAGAAGCCATTTTTGAGTGGAATGCGTTTGATAACATCGCGATACCAGAATGGTTTTGTGTAGAACACGCAATCATATTCTGGAAGTGAAAGTGGCAACCACTTGCCGGAGTTGAAAGCTGATGTATCAGGATAGAAATTATAGAGAGACGCACCCAATTGGCGAATTGTTCTCAGGGTCTCCGGCAGAAGATAGGTTCCTTTGAATGCGAGAAAAATCTCATGCGGATATCTCGCGGCGATATCGAGAACAGCTCGATTAAATTCGGCAACAAGCCGACTCCGCACTAGTCGGAGGCCAACCTTGCTGGTAAAACTCGTCAGCGGAGGAGAATACAACTCCTGATCGATATCGAAAACATCGCAGCCCAGCCGCCGAAGCGAATCAGCGCATGACCGTGCGTTGCTGCCATATGAGTTACTGCCGATGAAAAAGACTCGCAAGATTATCGCTGCCTGATACTTTCTGATGTGGACGCCGAACACGGTTGGCCAGTGAGACAGAAGGTACGCCATTTTGTAAGGCGTAGGGAATAACGCGGCAAGTTGAAACCTTCGTGGAAGAACCTAGGGGCAAAACCGATGGTCAAAGAGGACAAGGTTTCTTCTCCCCAGAAGGATCGGGAATGAGCAAGGCCAGGGCTCTCCGAAGTGCATCGACGTCCTGGTCGAAGCCATATTGGCGGATGATGCGGAGGCTGTTTTCTCCCATGGTCGCCCTTAGATCTGCGTTTTCCAGGAGGCTGCGCAGACACTGGGACAGGGCATCGACATTGAATGCCGGATAAACGAAGCCATTCACGCCGTCGTGCACCAGGTCGGGCTGACAGCCGACCTGATCGGTGACGATGACCGGGCGCCCGGCATTCATGACCTCGTTGACGACCAACCCCCACGTCTCATTGTAAGAGGGGAGAACGAACGCATCGCAAAGGTCGTAGAAGCGGGGCAGATCCGTCTGATTGCGAAAACCGAGAAAGTGGATGCTGGAGAGTCCCGAGTCGCGGACACGGGCTTCGAGGTTAGCCCGCTCCACTCCATCGCCCACGATGAGGAGGTAAGCTGCCGGGTCCGCACCTCTGGCTGGGGCAAGACGGATATACGCCTCGATGAGGTCGATACAGCGTTTCCGGGATTGGAGTTTGGAGGCGTAAAGGATCACAGGCCGCCCGGGTTCTAGTTTGAGCTGGCGCCGAAAGTCCTCGCGCTCGTGAGCCGCTTCTCGAGCCCGTTGCTGAAAAAAGCCGTTGTCGACGGCATAAGGCATGGTGAAGGACGGGAAGTTCTCTCCGAAATAGTGCTCCCAATAAGCCCGGTTTTTTTTGCCGATGGGAACGACACAGGACACCGAATTGCGCAGGAAAGCGAAGAGTCTGTCCTTGGCGATCAGGACAGGCTTCGACCGGACATGGTCATGCAGATTGGATTCGGCTCGAAGAATGACGGGGAGGCGAAGAAGGCGGGCGGCGAGGATCGCCTGGAGATTGGCGAGACGGCTGTATCCAAACACCCAGACAACGTCGAAGCGGCCTTTGCGGAGACGGTTGAAGATGCCCCAGTTCAGCGGTCTTGCAAACCCGAGAGTATCGCCCCCCCCGATACGGGGGAGGAATTCGTATTTGTAACCTTCGAGAAGAGGGACGTCCCATTGAACCTGAACGCCGAAGCCGCTGTCCATATAGCCGCGCACACTAAGATCGCTCGAGAAGAAGACCGTCAGGTCGATGTCAGGCTCCTGCGCAATGCGGCGCAGTAGCGGAGCCTGGTACTGAATGGGATGGCTGACGAAATAGGCGAGACGTATTTTGCGAGTTGGTTTGGCAGATGCCATCCGGAATTCGGCGTCGGACGAAGAGGTGGAGGATCGCATCGTAGGCCTTGCCGAAATGGAGCGAGCGTGCGGTAATCGACATGGTAACATCGCCAGCAAGCGCCAACAATCGGGTCCATAGGATGTGTCCCGATGACGATTTTCGAGTGAACTCAGCGCGTTCACCAGGCATTGCGAATTCCGGACAAAACCATTTGAACAGCTGGAAAGAAGTTCTGTATCGGTCGTACGTTTCGAGCGGACAGGTCCGTTACACGGGCGGTACGGCGGACGAGTTTCTAAGAAGCCGACGCCCCTATTTGCTGTCAATTGTTCGCAAACATTTTCCCAGGAACCGCAAATCGAGAATTCTCGACATCGGCTGTGGTCACGGTGCGTTGCTGTATGTTCTCCGCCAGGAGGGTTACAGCGACCTCCATGGCGCAGATGGATCAGAAGAGCAGGTGGAACTGGCGCGGCGACTTGGAATTCCGGGAGTTGAACTGAGCCAGGCCGACGACTTTCTTCTGGCCTGTCCCGACGCGAGCGCTGATGTGGTCGCGCTCTTCGACGTTCTTGAGCATCTGGATCGTCAAGAACTGTTTGACCTGCTCAGCGAGGTAAGACGCGTGCTGGCGCCGGCAGGTTTGTGCATCGGGCATGTGCCCAATGCAGGCGGAGTTTTTGGGGCTGTCATTCGCTATGGGGATCTGACACACGAACAAGCCTTCACGGCCTCATCGATCCGTCAGATGTTCGGAGCCCTGGGATTCAGCGAAGTGAGATGCTTCGAAGACAAACCGGTGATCCACGGGGTCACCAGCCTCCTTCGAAGAGTCATTTGGGAAGCTGGCAGTGCACCGTTTCGCCTGTTACACGGCGCGGAGGCGACCAATCTTCATCCCATTCTCACGCAGAATCTTCTTTTTGTTGCGAAGCGAGACGGATGACCATTGCCCAGGAACGCTGCGCCTGACGATACAATGAGTGACGTGCCTCGCCCGCATGGAGAGCGGCCTTCCACGTTGAATCGAACAGAGAAGAAGTCCGCTCGCGTTCTCGTCACCGGGGCGGCAGGCTTCCTTGGGTCGCACCTCTGCGACGCGCTCCTGGCGGAGGGCCATCGGGTCACCGGGGTCGACAATTTCAGTACCGGCAACTCCGAGAACCTCGAACATCTGAAAAATGAACCCCGGTTTGAGTTGATCGAACACGATATCTGCGCGCCGTTCGACTTCGGCGCCGTTGATTTCGTGTTCAACTTCGCGTCCCCCGCCAGTCCGGTGGAGTACATGCGGTTGGGAATCGAGACGCTGCGTGTGGGCTCGGATGGGACGCGAAACGCGCTTGAGGTGGCGAAGAAGTATGGCGCGGGGTTTCTGCACGCGTCCACCTCGGAGTGCTATGGAGACCCCACGGTTCACCCGCAAACGGAAAACTACTGGGGCAATGTGAATCCGGTGGGGCCGCGCTCGGTGTACGACGAGGCGAAGCGCTTCTCAGAAGCGCTGGTGATGGCATATCACCGGTATTGCGGAGTGGATACCCGTCTGGTGAGGATCTTCAACACCTATGGACCGCGGCTCCACGGCAGCGACGGGAGAGTGATATCGAACCTGATGGTTCAGGCTTTGCAGGGACACGATCTGACCGTCTACGGCGAGGGAACACAGACGCGGAGCTTTTGTTATGTGTCCGATGAGATCGAAGGGATTTTGCGCCTGTCGCGCTCCAATGAACATCTGCCGGTGAACATCGGCAATCCGGAGGAATGGACAATTCTGGAATGCGCACGGATCGTGCTGGAGGTGACCGGATCGTCCAGCAGGATTCGTTTTGTTCCTTTGCCGGAAGACGATCCCGCGCAGCGACGGCCGGATATCACCAAAGCAAGGACGCTGCTGGGGTGGGAGCCAAAAATTGATTTAAGGACCGGGCTGCAACTTTGCCTGGAGTACTTCCGCGACTCGGTCAAACGCGGCGAGCGGGCATCGGTTGCCGGATGTTCCAAAGGCTGCGAATCGCGAACGGCGCAGGCATAGAGACAGGTTTTGCGGTGGTCCGTCGGGGGTCCAGGCGGTCGTCGGGGTGGTCTGACCGGTCGAACGAGATGCAGAAGTCCCTGCTATATTAAGAAGCTGGATTCTTTGTTTACCGGACACCCGCCATGCCGGGGATTCCGGGTTTGCAAGCCGAAAGGACAACTCGATTGTGCTGATGATTCGTCTGGCGCGCGTGGGCGCGCGCAAACAACCGTATTACCGTGTCGTCGTAATTGAAAAAGACCGTGCGCGGAACGGACGTTCGGTGGAGGTGGTGGGTACCTACAACCCGCGCACCAGCCCGGCATCCGTCGATCTGAAGCTGGAACGTATCGAATACTGGAAGGGCAAGGGAGCGCAGCCGTCGGACCGAGTGGCGAAGCTGCTGCGTTCGGGTCCTTCGTCGGCTGGTCAGTCTCCCGCGCCGAAAAAGGGTGCGGAAGAGAGCGCGGACGCCTCGACGGCGGCCTAGACCGGCTTCGTTACGGAGGAGTCGACTGCTCGCCTGCTCCAGATACCTCCCAAAAGTCACTTTTGTACTTCCAGGGTCAGGAAGCCTGCGGATGGTAGTTTGGACCACTGCAGTCCTTACGGTAGTATCCGCCTAACCCCGGAAGTTGAACGACGTGTGTCTTCCCGATGGGGGGCAGGATGACTCAGAAAACAGAAAAACCCGACAACATGCAGGAATTGGTAACCCAGATTGCGAAGGCGTTGGTCGATCTTCCCGAGGCAGTGGTTGTTGAAGCGGTTGAGCGCGAGGAGAGCACGGTGTTGCGGCTCAGGGTTGCGCCTACCGATGTTGGAAAGGTGATTGGGAAGCAGGGACGGACGGCACGGTCGATGCGGACCATCCTCGGCGCAGTGAGCATGAAACATCAGCACCGCTACACGCTCGATATTCTTGAAGAGGACCATCAGGAAGGCACCGAGAGCGAAGAGTAGTGGACATGCGATGTCGACGCGCTCGGCGCAGGGGTCACGCGCAGACCGTGGAAGCAGCGATTGTGGAAACGGAACGCCGGGTTGCGGATGAACGCATCGACATAGGGGTTGAGCGCGTCGATGCTGTTATCCAGCGTGAGGCAGTTGCATGGCAGACCGCGCAGATCCGAAATTAGTTCTGGTGGCGAAGCTGGTTCGCCCGCATGGGCGGCGCGGCGAGCTGATTGCCGAAATCCTGACGGATTTTCCTGAGCGATTCCACCACAGGACGCGGTTGGTCGTGATTCCTCCCGAGCGAACCGCCACGCGTCCGCGCGAAATGGAGCTGGAAAACTTCTGGTTCCTGCGCAGCCGGATCGTGCTGAAATTCCAGGGAGTCGACTCCATCAACGAGGCCGAGGCGCTGCGGGGATTCGGGGTTGCGATTCCTTTTGCGGAGCGCGCCGCTCTGGAAAGTGGAGCCGTTTACGTCAGCGACCTGGCCGGCTGCCGAGTGATCGACCTGAATCGCGGCGGTGCGGAAGTCGGCGTGGTGGTGGATGTGGATCGTGATTCTTCCAGCGTTGAACTGCTGGTGGTGCACCGGACAGAAAGCAAATCGGGCGAGGAGATCCTGATTCCTTTCGTGAAGGAGTATTTGGTGCGGGTGGATGCGGAACACCGCCGACTGGAGATGCGATTGCCCCCGGGGCTTCTGGAGATCAACGCGCCCATGACCGAGGAAGAGAAGAGGGAAGCGGCGGAAAGCGCCCGACGCTCGTGAACCCCTATTTCTCCTTCTCGATCTTCTTGACGATCGATTCCGCGAATTTTGCGTAAGTCGACTCCTCTTCGCCTTCGCCGTGAGCGATGGCCTTATGGGCATCCGCCTTGCGCAGCGAATATTCGAGCAGGGTGTCGCCTCCCAGCTTCGTGCCCTTAATCCAGAGTTGGCTGCCCTTGCCCGTCGTTTGCTGCGTATTTCCAAGCGTCCCGCCATAATTGGGACTGTCGGGACCGAGCTGATCTCTCCAAAGTGTGACAACCCAGTTGCAGCCGCGGCGCTGCGCTTCCGCCTCAATTTCTTTCGAAGAGAAGCCGGAAATGGGCACGACACTCAGCGCCATCGCAGCGGGGATTTTCGCGGTGAGCTCTTTGGTCAGAAGACTGGAGTCAAATCCCGCGTCAACGTCGGCCGAGTGGCCTTGTTTCTGCTGGAAGACGCATAAGCTTTGGTTCTGAGCAAGCAGGGCGGGAGCAACGACCGAAGACAATCCAGCGAGCAGCGCAATAACTCGGAACATCGTCAGGAACCCTCCTTTGAGAAGGTGGCAAGTATACCGCAGTGCTGCTCCGCTTTTCGGGCCGGGATGACGGACCGCCGGCCAGGGCGTCTATGGAGTGCCGGCTGTGGGAGAAGGGGGGTCCTGCACGGCATGCGGTCCGTCAACGATACAATCGGGTGCCGTAATGTGAAGCGGCGGAAACGCTCCGCCGGAGGCTGCGCATGAAATGGGGCATCGTGCTGCTGGTTGTTGTGCTGGGCGGAATTGCAACGACGGCTTCGGCCAAAAAGAAGAAGGAGGAAGGGCTCCCGAAGCTCTTCTGCAACGCCCAATACGTCAAAGTGCAGACGCAGGAAGGAGATCCCACCCCCTCGCTTGCGGCCGAATACCCATCCGACTACAACGCAGCCGTCGGCGTTGAGAACAGAATCCAGCATTGGGGTCGGTACACAGTGATCGACCAACCCAGCCTGCAGCCGGTAGATCTGGTTTTCGTCGTTTGGAAGGAACGGAAGACGGGCAACCGGCTTCCCGGCCAGCCGACTGAAATGCCGGGCGGCGGTCCACGCCGGCCAGGTTCAGGTCCCGGCGGACCGGGACAGTATCCCGGCGGACCTGGACAGTATCCCGGCCAGCCCCCGCAAGGACCCGGAGAGGCACCCGGGATAGGTGGGGGACCGGGGGACGCCAGCGGAGCCCCGGGGCCGGGCGTGGGCATCATGTTTCCTGTGGACGATCAAATGGCGGTGTACGTGACCCAGGGAGACGGAAGCCTGGGCGCAGTCCTCTGGCGGCACTCGGAAAAAGATGGGCTGAAGGAACCGAATATGCCGCTCTTCCGCAAGTTTGCCGACGCGGTGGACGATGCCTGCTCCGACTCGAAGTAGTCAGGTTGGCTTTCGACCCGCATCTCCCATACCGCGACCGACGGAGGAGACTCGCAACATCGTCGTCGCGACAAAGGAACTGCCGGCGCTCATCGCCGCATCAGCCCTCCACGAGGGATTGCAGGCGGGTGATCGCCTGGTCCCACTCAGCCGACACACGGTCCAGATAATCGCGAAGTTCGTGGACCGGCTCAGGGATTACTTCAAACAGACTATGGCGCCCGGAACGAATGCTGCGGACAATTCTGGCGCGCTCGAGAACGCGCAGGTGCTTGGTGATCGCCTGACGCGTGAGATGCGAGCCATGCGTCAACTGGGAGATCGAGCAGGGGCCGCCGCGGCCCAGCCTTGCGAGCAGCGACAGGCGGGTCCGGTCGCCCAGGGCGGCGAAAGTGCTCGCCGCACGGGCAGATGCCGGATGCGAGGCCTGCCTGGGTTGAAGACTGCGGGAGGTGGATTTCCCGTGGGGTCCTGAGCGCCTGCGTGGCCGGTCTTCAGGGGTGCTGGGCAATATGCTCCTCGATATTCTTCATCTGAATCGCCCATCCTTCACTGTTGCGCAGGAACGCTTCGTTGCGACGCCCGTCCGGAATATCGCTGAAGCCGGATTCGGTGATTTTGAGCAGCGTGCCGGCAGCGGTCTTCTCCAGATGGAACTCGACCAGAGTCGGGGTTTCTTTGGAGTAGTCGACCGCGGGGTCGACCGCGTAAGGATGCCAGGTGAAGGCGAAGTACTGCTCCGGATCGATGGCCTGGATGGTCGCGCGCCAGGTGAGATGTTCGTAGCCGGGATGCAGGACTTTGCCGGTGGCGACCTCGCCGGCCTTGAAGGGACCGTCAAGCTGAACGCGAAACCAGGCGCCGAACTCGTTGTAGTCGGTCAGGGCGCGCCAGACGCGAGAGAGCGGAGCCTTCAGTTCGACGGACTTCTCGACGCGATCGATAACGTGGGGCTGGGTACGGGTGGCAGTGGTCATAGGCAACCTCCCGGTTGCATATTACTCCGAAGGCTGTGGAAATGCAACCAAACGGTTGCATGAGTTTGGAGAGGTAAGGATCGCCGAGTCTGGCTGATCGTTTCTGGACATTGCCCAGTTCCGGACATGTCGCTGCTTCGCGGTCCGACGCGAGAAGGCTCGGCAATCCTGGCCGAACCAAAACGGATGGCCGGCAACGCAGGCGTTTTTATGAGCCGTGTATTCGAGCGAGAAAATCGATAACGATCAGCAACGGATTGGCGAGGAGCATGGCACTGGCGATGGGGAGAGCCGGAAGCGGCAACATGAGCAGCAACGTCAGGCTCAGCCCCGGATGGCGTTCGACAAGGTTCCGGAGAGAGCCAAGTCTGGCGCCGGTTGAGCGGCTCGTACGGTCAAAGAATCGCTGTGCCGTTGCAGGAAGAACACCGTACAGGGCCGGGCGCAGAGTCGCACTCATCATGACAATGACGGAGGATGTTCCTGCGAGGAAGAGCCACCGGCCCCAGTCCGTTCCCAGGACAAAAAGAGGAACGGCGCACACCAGCGAGCCGGTGGCAATTGCCAACAGGTGTTCGAGTTTGGCGGATGGCTCGAGAGCGAGCACAGCGATCAGCAGAACGGCGACCGCGAGCGTTGCCAGGACGGCAAAAATCACCAGATAGAAATTGCCGGCAGTCCACACAAAGTGCAGGCAGCCGAGGACATCGCGGCGCATCGACCACGCCAGCGCGTCGATGGCTTTGGGAAATTGCGGACCCGGGGTGCAATTGACGGGGAAGGCGACACGCCAGCTTTGGCAGATGGCCTGCGCCGTTGCCGCATCCCCATGGCGCCGGATGGACGCGAAGGCGACGGCCAGACTCGGAGCGAAAGCCATTGCCAGTCCTGAGAGCTTCGCAGTCCTGCCCGGGTAGAGTTGCCGCATCCCCCAGGCGGCAATAACTGCATTCATCGGCAGCCAGATAAACAGGAAGAGGCCCTCATGCAGCGCTGCCAAAAGAACCGACGTGGTGAGGACCACAGTCCATTCCAAAAGGGCAAGCCGGGTTCGCTCGCTCGGTATGCACTTGTGCCTCTTCAGGACCCAGTCACAGACCCAGACATGCAGAAGCGTGCCCCAGAGGAAAAAGATATCCTTGCGCGCAAAGGACCCGTATTCGGCCGCGGCGAGAAGCAGGAGCGGATTGAACAGAAACACGAGCCGCCAGATCGCAGGTCCGCGGCTGCGCCAGGTCACCAGCGTTGCAATCGCACAGAGGCCGAGGTAGGCGGTGGTCGTCAGAGTCGAAACGACCGCAAAGAAGCTCCATCCCGTCACGCCGAGCAAACGAAGCAGCACTGTCCCGCCCTGGCCCCGGCGCATGAACCCCGCGGCATAGTCGATCATCCACTCCGAACTGTTCCAGTCGGCGCCGGGCGAATGCAGAAAGCTGCGGTGCGCCTCAACGATGGCGATGGCCACCAGAGGCAGGATGACCACTGCGAAGAAGATCTCTGGCAAGGGAAGAATGCCGGAGGTTCCTGGCCGAAGACGATCCTGCGCTGGCTCATCGGACGCTGCCATCGAGGAACCTGGCATAGAAGTGGTTTTGGGCTTCTCTCAGGCCGCGGCGGTGAGCAACACCGGCTCATTCTTCGTAATGACAATGGTGTGCTCGTAGTGCGCCGCGAGGCCGCGATCCGCGGTGCGCACGGTCCACCCGTCTTTGGCAAGGAGCGACTTCCCCGACCGGCTGGCGATGATCGGTTCCACCGTAATCACGAGCCCTTCGGTGAGGATGTCCGACGCCGAAGGATCAGGCCAGTTGGGAACGCTGGGTTTCTCATGGATGGTCCGCCCGATGCCATGGCCGCAAAGGTCGCGAATAACGTGGAACCCGGAGGCGCTGACTTCCTTTTCGACCACACGTCCGATGTCGCGCACCCGATGCCCGGCGCGCGCGACCTGCATGGCCTCATGGAAAGCACGGCGGGCGCAGAGGGCAAGCCGGTTGCCGATCGAAGACTCGGTCGTGGGCGGCCCGACGATGACCGTCTCCGCAGCGTCGGCCATGAAGCCATCCTTCGAGATGGTGACGTCGAGCTTCAGCAGATCGCCATTGCGCAACCGCCGGTCCGACGGAATACCGTGGACAATCTCGTCGTTGACGCTGATGCAGGAAACGCCAGGGAACTGATAGACGGTCGTCGGCCCGGAGACGGCGCCATTCTGGCGCATAAGCTGCCCGCCAATTTCATCCAGCTCCTCCGTCGTCACTCCGGAGCGAGCTGCGGCTTTCATGGCTTCAAGCATGAGCCGGACGATGCGGCCGGATTCACGCATGGCGGCGAGTTCTTCGGGCGTGTGAATAGACAATGGAACTTCCTCTGCTTTTATTGTCTCAGGCAGCGCGGCCTGCGTGAAAGCACATCCGGACCAGGCCGCTATTCGCCAAGCAGCAGCCGTTCGGCCGAGCTGGCATGGCCGGTGGCCGCGTCGCATTCGATCAGCAGCGCCGCCATGCGCGGATCGCCTTTGGCGGCCTCGAATTTGTTGGGCATCCCGGTCAGAAAACGCTCCAGTACGTACTCCTTTTCGACCCCGATGATCGAATCATACGGCCCGCTCATCCCCACATCGGTCTGGTACGCAGTGCCCCTCGTAAGTACGCGATTGTCCGCGGTGGGAATATGCGTGTGCGTGCCGATCACCGCAGTCACCCGCCCGTCGAGATACCATCCCAGCGCGCATTTTTCCGACGTAGCCTCGGCATGGAAATCGACCACGATCACTTTGGCTGTAATCTCCGACAGCAGCTTGTCGGCGGTGCGAAACGGATCCTCATTATTGGCCATGAAGACTCGCCCCTGGAGCGACATCACCGCATAGCCATCGCCGGAGGGCAGCGTTCCCTGGTAAACACCGTAGCCCGGCGTATCGGGCGCGTAGTTGGCCGGACGCAGAATCCGCCGGGCGCGCTCATGACTATCGGGCGCAGCGGACTTCAGATAATCGATGATCTCCTTCTTGTCCCATACATGATTTCCGGTGGTCAGCACATGCGCGCCAAGGTCGAATAACTCGTCCGCAATCGTCGGAGTGAGCCCGAATCCGCCGGCAGCATTTTCCCCATTCACAATAACGAGGTCCACACCCCGACCGGTGATGACATGACCGATGTGTTCCCGCACGATACGGCGGCCGGCGCTCCCGAACACATCGCCGACAAAAAGAATGCGCATGGCATCAAGATTACAGGAGCAGAGCGAGCCTCCACGGTCCCGTCGAATTGTCCGCAGATGGACAGATGTACGACGTTGTTACAGATTTCATCTGTCGCCGTAGAAGCTGTGGTAGCGTGGGATGCATGGCCGCAAATACCCGATTCGCAACCGGCGTTCACGCCATGGTTTTGCTTGCTGCTGAACCGGATGGACTGCAGACCTCGGAAGATGTCGCCGGCAAGCTGAACATCAATCCTGTTGTCATTCGACGCGTGTTTTCTCTCCTGCATCGTGCAGGGCTCCTGCAAAGCCAGAAGGGTCCGCATGGCGGATCGAAGCTGGCGCGCTCAGCCAAAGCCATCACCCTGGCCGATGTCTACGCCGCTCTCGACGGCGGCGATCTCTTCCACACCGCCTCGCTCTCCGGACAAACTGCGAAAGTCGGCGGTGCACTGAAGAAGGTCTTCGACGGCGCCGAAGCCGCGATGCGCGACCAGCTGGAGAAGACCACGCTGAACGACCTCGCCAAAAAAGCCGCGAAAAAGGCGAAGAAGTAGCCTTCCGATCAGCGCAGGTGCGCGGGCGTCGAAACCCGCACCTTCGCCGAATCCCTCATCCACCGCACAATCAGCAACAGCGCAATCAGAATCAGCGCCACGGTCAGGCCGGTCCACAAACCGGCCAGACCCCACCCGAAGCGGAAACACAGCAGCGCCCCGAACGGCAGCCCCAGGATCCAGTACGCCGTCAGATTCATCAGCATGGGGAAGCGCGTCTCCCCCAGCCCGCGCAGCGCTCCGGTCGACACCGTCTGGATGCCGTCGAAAATCTGGAACCCCGCGACAATCGCCAGGATGTGCGCGCCCAGCACCACCACGCTGCGGTCGCGCGTCCAGATATGGATGATCGGCTCCGGAATCACCAGGAACAGCACCGCCATCAGCGCCATGAATCCTGCCCCCAGCCCAATCGCCAGCAGGCCCGCGCGCCGCGCACGCGCCGGATTTCCCGCTCCGATGGCGTGACCCACCGCGACCGCCGCCGCCGCCGAGATGCCCAGCGGAACCATATAGGTATACGCAGCGCAGCTCAGCACGATCTCGTGCGTCGCCAGCGCGATCGGCGTCAGGTGCGACGCCATCACCGTTGCCGCGCCAAAGGCCGCGACCTCGAGAACCACCTGAGATGCGGCCGGCAGACCGAGGTGCAGCAGCGCGCGAATGCGCGCCCAGTCCGGTCTGGGCCAGTGCGCGAACAGCGGATGCCCGCGCCCGTTCTCATGCGCCCACGCCGCGTACACCAGCACGCCCGCCATGTAGATGCGCGCCAGCACCGTCGACCACGCCGACCCCGCCACGCCCAGGGCAGGGAAGCCGAAGTGCCCGTAGATAAACGTCCAGTTGAACCCCAGATTCACCAGGTTCGCGCTCACCAGCGCAAACGTCACCGGCCGCACCCGCCCCACGCCCTGCAGGTAGCGCCGGAATCCGCCATAGACCAGCAGCGGAAACGTCCCCCAGTTCAGGATCGACACATACGACCGCGTCAGCCCCGCCACCGTCGGATCGACGCCGCTGCCGGTGAAGAGGCGCTCCGCCGCCAGCATCGCCAGCATCAGCGCCGGCGTGAACGCCATAGCAATATAGATAGCCTGCGCCAGCGACCGGTGGCAGTCGTCGAATCGCCCCGCCCCCCACGACTGCGATACCAGCGTATCGAGCCCCAGCAGCAGCCCGATGCCGAACAGCGACGGCGCATAGTAGATGGCGTTGCCCAGACCGACCGCCCCAATCGCATCCGGCCCCAGCCGCCCCACCATGATCAGGTCGACGATGGTCATCGTCATCCAGCCCAGTTCGGACAGGACCACCGGAATCGCCAGCGACAGCAACGCGCGGAACTCCTCGCCCAGATGCGAAGGTTGCGCGGGCTGCTCAAAGACCGCGGCCTCGGACGACCGCGCGCCGCCCGGCGGCGTGTCGGCGCTCCGGATTTCCGGATCCTGGATTTGACCTTCGGAGGACATGGAGAGCGGCAGGGAACTTGCCTATTGTAGAGGGGCGCGGGTGCCGCATTCGGATCGTCCCTGGCACAAGCACCCGCACCTGCACCGCGCCCGCACTGCACCCTGTGTCCTGCGCCCTGTACCCTGCTCTTCGGGTGGTAGATTAATGACAGCGCGCAAGGCGCAACCGGTGCTGCTCAGAGCGGCGCCGACGACGCGGAGAGATGGCCGAGTGGCTGAAGGCGCACGCTTGGAAAGCGTGTATGCTCGAAAGGGCATCCAGGGTTCGAATCCCTGTCTCTCCGCCATAGCTTGGGCAAATCGCCGATTCCAAAC
>DASZYN010000116.1:0-5658 GCA_035545435.1 Acidobacteriaceae bacterium
GTGGCAGCCGACGCAGACACGCTGTTCGCCGCGCCGCACCCAGTACCAACCGTGTTCCTCGCGCAGCGGATGGCCCGCCGCATCGAGCAGAATGAAGCGCAGGGGCCGATCGCCGGCCGCCTGGACGAAGAACGATCCGTCATTCTCTACGGGGGCTGTGCCGAGCGAGACCGGACGCCCATCTTCGTCCAGCGTTTCGGCTCGCACCATGGCCGGGCTCGTCGTCAAGTCTCCGCCTCGCGATTGCCGCGCATCGAGGGCCAGCAGATTGCCGTAGGCCCACTCATGCAGCGCCGAAGGATGCCGGTTCGGCACCGCGCGCGGCGCGACCACCACGGGCTCGACCAGATTGCGCTCGGCGTCCTGTGCGATCCGTGTCAGTGCCGGCGCGCCGGGCTTCCACACACTCATCGCGAAGTGCCGTTCGCCGGGCCTCCGCGCAGACAGGATCCACCGGCCGTCCGGCAGCTCTGCGATCTCTCCCGCGTAGTCCTGTGACGGAGCCGCGACCGGGGCCGCATCGGCCAGAGCTGAAGTAAAGCGCGCCAGCCGCCCTGCCTGGATGAAAACGATGTCCCCGGCATCGGCAACGCTCGACCCGACGCCGATTTGATGTCCGTGGTCCCGGCCTGCATGGTCGAGGCCGTCGGGGTGGTCGCAGCGCACGCTCTCGACGCCGCTGCCATCTGCATACACCAGGAACATTTCCGCCTGGGATCTCTCGCTCCGCGCCACCGGCTGGAGCGTCGCGTCCGCCCCCAGAGGAAATTGCGCCTCAAACAGCACGCGTCCATCGCGCAGCACGTCGTCGGGAATAAAGCTTCCGGGTAGATAGGACAGCCGCAGTGTGTGGGACCCATCGAGTCCTGCGGTTTCCAGCGCGAAGCCCTGGGCTTCACGACGTGCGTAGACGATGCGATGATCCGGCATCCATAAAGGGCGGATCAGATCGGTTTTTGCGCTGATCACCGGCTGCGGAGTACCGCCCTCGACGGGGATCTGCCAGATCTGCCAGGGATCCTGCGCTGTCTTCTTCCCTGCAAAAAGCACGGCCTTCCCGTCGAAGGACACGTTGGCATCGGCAGTGGCGGCAAAGTCAGGAACCAGCGGCAGCATCTGTCCGGAGCGCAGAATGACGAGTTGTGCGCCTCGCGGAAAACGTTCGCGTCCGTAAAGCGCAGCCAGTGACTGATAGACGGGCGCTGCTGTGAAGATCACAGCAGGCATTTGAGCCGTCTTATGTTCGGCGGGGCTCGCCGACGGTCGCGGTTGGGAGGGGAATCCATACGCGAGCGCGACCAGCAACAACCCACACACCGCGCCCGCCGCTGTCGCGCGCCATCTCACGCAACCGTCTCCAGCGCGCAGTCACAAGAGGCCCGCAGTTCGCACCAGGGAGCGAGATCGGCCATCATGGTGCCGAATTCGTTGAAGGTCAGGGACTGCTCTCCGTCGCTCCACGCATGATCCGGATCGGGATGCACCTCGACGATGAGGCCGTCGGCGCCCGCGGCAACGGCGGCGCGCGCCAGCGCTGGAACCAGGGATCTGCGGCCCGCCGCGTGGCTGGGATCGGCAATCACCGGAAGCCGGCAGACTTCCTTCAGCACGACCATTCCGGCGATGTCGAAGGTATTGCGCGTCGCAGTTTCGAAGGTGCGAATGCCGCGCTCGCACAGAATCACATGAGGATTGCCATGGCTGACGATGCACTGCGCCGAGCGCAGCAGATCGGCGATGGTGGCAACCATGCCGCGCTTCAGCAGAATGGGCCGGCCGGTTTTGGCCGCGGCTTCGAGCAGAGAGTAGTTTTCCATGCTCCGCGAGCCGATCTGCAGAATGTCGGCGTACTCGGCGACCATGGGCGCTTCCGCCGGGGCCATCACCTCAGTGACAACGGCAAGGCCGGTCGCCTGGCGCGCTCGGGCCAGCAACTTCAGCCCTTCAAGACCCAGGCCCTGGAACGCATAGGGCGAGGTCCGCGGCTTAAAGGCTCCGCCACGCAGAACCCGCGCCCCCGCTGCGGCCACGCGCTCTGCGGTTTCCATCAGCTGACGTTCAGTCTCGACCGAACACGGACCCGCCATGGTGACGAATGCATCGCCACCGATGGCAACACCGCCCGCCCATACGACGGTATGGTCGTCCGGCGTGCGCTTCAGAACATCGGGTGCGTCCGCAAACTGATCTTTCCAGTTGCCGCCCACCTCCACTCCACTTCTCTGGGGAACAGCTGAGACTATCGCTCGCACTGGGACGATGCCTCCACCCAAAGATTGAATTCGACCCTGGGTACGAACGCCTGTGATGGCGGTCACAAAACGCAGTGAGCAACGCCCTCAGGCGGGGGAGAGTTGCGGTTCGACAGTCGCCAGCGAGCCCTCTAGCATGGGTCTATGGCAGCGAATCCGAGCGAACAGTCCATCCACGAAAAAGTCCAGCAGCAGTTTGGCGCGACCGCCGCTGCCTACTCAACCAGCACGGGGCACGGCGACCGGGCGGCACTGGCGGCGCTGGTTGCACTCGCGGCTCCACGGGCGACCGACAACGTTCTGGACATCGCAACCGGAGCCGGCCATACCGCTCTGGCCTTCGCGCCGCACGTGCAGAGAGTGGTGGCCTACGACCTGACCGAAGCCATGCTTCGTGAAACAGAGAAGAATGCAGCAGAGCGCGGGCTGGCCAACGTTGCGACGCGGCAGGGCCCGGCGGAGAAGCTGGCTTTCGTCGATGCCGAGTTCGACATCGTCACCGTGCGCCTGGCCTCCCACCACTTCGCCGACAACGCCACCGCGGTTCGCGAAATGGCGCGGGTCACGCAACCAGGCGGCAAAGTCGTCGTGGTCGACAACTACGGTCCGGAAGAGGAGGCACTCGACGCGCTCTTCCAGCACATCGAGAAGACGCGGGATGCGTCGCATGTTCGCGGGTACCAGCTCAGCCAGTGGAGGGAGTTTCTGACCGGGGCCGGCCTGACAATCGAACACGAAGTGACCGATCACTACAGCGAGAGCCCGCGTGGAATGGACTTCGACGACTGGGTTCGGCGCGCAAAGACCCCACCGGACCGCGTTACGGAGTTGCGCCGGATCTTTACGAGCGCCTCACCGGAATTGCGCGACTGGCTGCAGATTCGAATCGAAGGCGACTCGATCTGGTTTCGCATCCCGCAGGTCACGTTCATCGCCCGAAAGTAAGCAGCGTCCGCGTTCAGTGTGGAGACGGCACCGGCGGAGTCATCTGCTGCACCAGCGCTTTGTCTTCCTTTTCGTGCAGCGCGCGTGCCTTTGCAAATTCCGCCCGCGCCTGTTCGGTTTTTCCGGTTGCCTGATACAGCCGTGCCAAACGCCAGTGCGCATCTACGGTTTCCGGGTTCAGCTGGATCGCCTGGCGAAAGTCCGACGCCGCATCCTCGTTTTTGCCCTGAGCGGCGAGCACGATGCCCAGATCGAGCCACGCCAGAGGAGTCGCTCCCACCTGATGCACCGCACGCCTTAAAATCGCCTCGGCCTCGGCGGTGTGCTCCAGCTTCATCTCGGTATCGCCTAAGTACGCGAGCGCCTGCGCGTGCATCGGCTCGTTCTGAATCTCTTTCCTGAATTCCTCCGCCGCCTCCGGATACCGATGCTGCTTCCAGAGCAGATACCCCAGACCGAAATGTACGTTGGGCTCGGTCGGAGCAGCCCTGGCCGCCGCCTGAAATTCCGCAATGGCTTTGTCGGTCTGATTGAGCCCATCCAGCGCCTCGCCGGCCAGCATGTGCGCCTGCGCCGAGTCCGGATTCGCCAGGAGAATTTTTTTGTACTCGTCCAGAACGCAGTTGTACTGCTTCGCGTAGAGGCAGCTCTGGGCCAGGACGCCGCGCATCTCCACATTCTGTGGCGACTTTGCCACCGCTGCGCGCAGATACGGAACCGCCTGCGCGTAACGGGCGGTTCCGTAGTAGCTCATGCCCAGCAGGACGCTTGCCTGTTCACCCACCGGGGCAGTCGCGAGCGCGCGTTTCAGCGGCGGGATGGCTTCGTCGAGTTTGCCCTGTTTGAACAGCGCCAGTCCGAGGTTCAACTGCAGGCCGGGAATGCGCGGGTTGAGCGTCATAGCCTTCTGATACGCCGATACCGCATCCGGATATTTTCCCTGCCGCGCCAGATCGAGGCCGAGGCTCGCCCAGGCTATGGCATCGCGTGGATTGCGCTCCGCGATCCCGCGCCAGGCCTGTGCCGCGTTCGCGTATCGGCCCTGCTGATCGAGTTGCATCGCCTGCTTCACCTCCGGCGATTGCCTCGAGACGGCTGTTTGCGCCTGGATCGTGCAATGGCCCGCGCAAAGCACTCCGATCAGGACCCACTTCCATGGGAAACCCGACAACATCACCGAACGGACAACGAGCTGCCGGCGGCGGGGTTGACCGGTGCGAGGTCTTCGCTGCGAAATCGATCTCGTGCCCACGAGCGCCATCAGAACAAATGGTCCTCATCATGCAGCAGGGCTGGAGAGGCAGCCTGAATTCCTGCCTCCGCTTCAGCGCGCACGCGGGCAACGGTCAGCCAGTTGTCCTTCTTCGGATGCTCGATGAAGAACGGCGGCAGCGGCATCTCCAGATAACGGCTCAGAGCCTCGGCATAGCCCTCATACAGCTCCCGCAGTTCCCTGAGCCGCGCCGCGCTCTGCTGATCGCGACACACGCGCACACCCATCTCGCACAGCTTGTCGTAGATCTGAGCGTACTTCTCCGCCGGCAGCCGGTCTGCCGGATTCAACATCGGCTCGGCCGAGAGGATCTGTGACAGATCCACCAGCGCATGACGCGCCATGGCAAAGGTGAGTTGCGCCTGCCGGGCGCTCTGCTCCTGCACGCCCGCAATCAGCAGCGCGCACGTATCCAGAATGGCGGTCAGTGCGCTCAGCCAGCTTTGGCTGGTGTGCTGCGAGCGAAAAAGACAAAGCAGGGGATACGAAATGTGGCTCTCCAGCAACTCCGCGGACCAGCGCTCCCACTCCTCCAGCAGCAAAACAAGAGCCGCGCCGCCGCCCTCGAAGGAATGCCGCTTGATCAGTTCGAAGGCGGTAGGCGGCGACCCCGCGCGGGCATCGAGCAGGGCGATATTCACTTCGCGCCGTGAAAACGCACCGTACAGAACCGGAAAATAGCCGATCACCAGAGCCACAAAACCCAGGCCCATCCCGGCCTCAAGCACAGCCAGGCAACGAACCAGCAGCGTGTGGGGCACCACGTCGCCCAATCCGAGGGTGAACAGCGTTGTGCCGCTCGCGTACAGATCCGTTACGAACGAATGGGTCGAAGCGCGCGGATCGATAAACGGATTGGGCTCTGAAGAATAAATCAAAGCGAAGCCCAGCAGCAGTGCTGCCGCCCACATGGCAATCAGAACCACCAGCGACAGCGGCCCATAAAAGCTGAGCATCGTCTCGCGCTTGCGAGGGTGGCGTATCTGTCGCGACATCCACCGCCAGGGCCGCCACGTGACGACATAGAAAACCTTCGTCAGCCGGAATCGCCCGGTGGCGCGCCGCGGCAGAATCACGGTCTCAAAGGCGTCGAGCAGAGCAGACACCAGACACGCGATGCCGAGAATCAGCCGAAGAGGGTGCACTTCGCCAGCAGAGCAGGAATCGATAGCCGAGTCAATGGACCAC
>DASZYN010000117.1:0-7253 GCA_035545435.1 Acidobacteriaceae bacterium
CAACGGCTGGAACCAGCACCTTGAACTCTGCAGCAGTGAGCCCTGTCGCCGTCATGGGCGTCTCCGGATACGCCGGCATGGAGCTGGCGCGCCTCCTCCTCCGCCACCCCGCACTTGCCGCCAAACCTCCTCTCTTTCTCGGCCGCGCCGAGAGCTCCCCTGAGCCGCTCGCCGCAATCCATCCCCAGCTGATGGACAACAACGGAACCGGACTCGGCGCCGGGGCCCTCACCATCGAGCCCTTCTCCTGGGAACTCCTGCAATCGCGCGGCGTCAAAGTTCTTTTCCTGGCCACACCCCACGAGCAGTCCCGCGAGTGGGTGCCGCAGGCCCTCGAGCATGGTCTCCGCGTCATCGACCTCAGCGGAGCGTGGCGTCTCACCCATGCTTCGAACCGCGCCGTTTACAAATTCGCTGACGAAGACTCACCGATTGCAACCCATGTCCAGGCGAAGGCCGTCTACGGCATGCCCGAACTCCATCGCGACGAAATTCGTGACGCCGGCGTGGTGGCGAACCCCGGCTGCTACGCCACCTCCATCATCCTGGCCGTCAAACCCCTCATCGCCGCCGGCTGGGTCGATCTCGACCGGGGCATCATCTGCGATTCCAAGTCCGGTGTCTCCGGTGCGGGCAAAGCTCCGACAGCGAAGACCCACTTCATGCACGCTGCCGACAATCTCTCCGCCTACGGCCTCTTCTCGCACCGGCATACCGGCGAGCTGCTTGAACAGCTGGACGTCAGCGCGGGCCAGATCGTCTTCACGCCGCACCTCCTGCCGATCCCGCGCGGAATTCTCTCCACCATCTATATAGGTTTCACCGAACCCCACCAGCCCGATGAAGTCGAGGCTCTCTTTCGGGCGTTTTTCGCTCAGAGTCCGCTTGTCCGAGTCTTCCCTGCCGGCCAGCTGCCCCAGATCCAGTACTCGGTCCATACCAACTACTGCGACATCGGGTTCCACCTCGCCGCAGACGGCCGACGATGCATCATCGTCTCCTGCCTCGACAACCTTCTGAAAGGCGCCGCCGGTCAGGCGGTGCAGAATTTCAATCTCATGTCCGGCTTGAAGGAAACCGACGGGCTCCTTTGAGATCCGAAGCGACGGCCATCAAGAGTACGGCAGAAGGGTTCTGAAATATGAGATACGTGGTCAAACTCGGCGGTGTAACGCTGGAGAATCCGGAGTTGCTGCACGGCTGCGCCAAAGCCATTGCCGAACTCGTAAAGGACGGCAACCAGGTCGCGATCGTGCATGGCGGCGGCGTCCAGCTCACGCGCACGCTGAAGCAGCTTGGCAAGCAGAGCGAGTTTGTCGCCGGTCTGCGCATCACCGATGCCGAAACCCGCGACACCGCCCTCATGGTCCTCGGCGGCGGCGTCAACAAAGCCCTCGTAGCCGCCCTGGGCTCCCACGGCCAGCCCGCCGTCGGCCTCTCGGGCGGCGATGGACTCGTCTTCCGCGCGCGCAAGAAGCGCACCGCCCCGGATCTCGGCTTCGTGGGCGAAATTGCTGCGGCCGATCCGCGCTGGCTCGAGGCCATCTGGCAGATGAGCGCTGTGCCTGTCATCTCTTCGATCGCGCTTGGCTTCGACGGCGAATACTACAACATCAACGCCGACGAGATGGCGGCGGCCTGCGCCGGCGCATGCAAAGCCGACGCTCTTGTCTTTCTGACCGACGTGCCAGGTGTGCTTGCAGCCGACGGCAGCGTCATGCGCTGGCTTTCGATTGATCAGATTGCCGAACTCACCCGCGATGCCGTTATCACCGGCGGCATGCTGCCCAAACTGAGTGCCTGCCGCGAAGCCCTGCTCAACGGCGTGAAGCGCGTGCGCATTCTCCCCGCCAACGTCGCCGACCTTCTGCCCGACCTCTGCAGCAGCCGCGTCAACCAGGGAACCGAGGTGATGGTCGCATGAGCAACACTCTGGCCCCGGAGTTGCACCCAATTGAGAAGAACACCATGAAACTTGAAGAACTGCAGGCAGCCGAGTCCAGACTCCTGCTTGGCACCTACGACCGTTATCCCCTGCTGTTCGAGCGCGGCGAAGGCGCGCATCTCATCGATGCGAACGGCGCCCGCTACCTCGACCTGCTCAGCGGCATCGGCGTCAACGCTCTCGGCTACGCCCATCCCGCCATCGAGAAAGCCATCGCCGACCAGAGCCGTAAGCTCATCCACATCTCAAACCTCTATTACCACGAAGGCCAGGCCGCCCTTGCTTTGCGACTCACCGAAGCCACGGGTATGGATCGCGCCTTTTTCTGCAATAGCGGAACAGAAGCCAACGAGGCCGCTCTCAAACTCGCCCGCGCCAGTGCGAAGCTGCAACGCGAGAACGGAAGATCCCTCGGCACGAAATTTCTCGCGCTTGAGAACAGCTTCCATGGCCGAACCATGGGCTCGGTCGCTGCCACGTGGAAGGACAAGTACCGCGAACCCTTCAATCCCGTCATGCCCGGCGTCGAATTCGTCCGCTTCAATGACATCGATGACCTGAAGGCGAAATTCACCACGGACGTCTGCGCCATCCTCGTCGAAGTCATCCAGGGCGAAGGCGGCATCCGGCCGGTGTCGAAAGAATTCCTCCAGGCGGCTCGCGACCTCACCCACTCCACCGGCGCGCTCCTCATCGCCGATGAAATCCAGTCCGGCATGGGCCGCACCGGCAAATTCTGTGCGTACCAGCACTACGGGATCCAGCCCGACGTCACGACGCTGGCCAAACCACTCGCTGGTGGCGTCCCGCTCGGCGCGCTGCTCTGCACCGAAGAAGCCTCGCAGGCCATTCACGCCGGTATGCACGGGACCACCTTCGGCGGGGGACCCTTAGCATGCGCCGTGGCCCTGGCCGTCCTCTCCACCATCGAGCGTGACAACCTGCTCCAACATGTAACCGAGACCGGCACATATTTCGAGGACAAGCTTGCTGGCTTGGCGCAAAAGCACTCCGCCATTACCGAAGTCCGCGGCCTCGGCCTGATGCTCGCCGTCGAACTCGACTCCGCCGACTTGGCAAAGACCGTCCTCGGCGAAATGATGCAGCGCCGTATCCTCATCAACCGCACCAGCGAGACCGTGCTGCGCTTCCTGCCCCCTTACATCCTTGAGAAAGCGCACGTAGACGAGAGCATTACCGCTCTCGACGAGATTCTGACCGAACAGACGGCGCAAACTGCCGCAACCTCACCCTCAGGAGGAAAGAGAATTGGCAACTAAAACCATCGCCGTATCTGAACTTGATTCGGTCAGCCCCGATGTTTCGCTCGCAGGCCGCGATCTCTGTTCCGTCGCAGACCTCACCCCTGCAGAACTAGCCGGCATCCTCGCCCTGGCGCACGACGTGAAGGTGAATCCGGGTGCCTATCGCTGGGCACTCGACGCAAAGCAGATGGTGATGTTCTTTGAGAAGCAGTCTCTGCGCACGCGCCTTACCTTTCAGACGGCGATGAATACTCTCGGCGGCTCGGCGCTTTTTGTCGACCAGACTTCATCGCCCCTCGGCGAGCGGGAGTCCCTCGCGGACATCGCACGCAATGTCGAACGCTGGGTGCAGATCCTCGTCCTGCGCACTTATGCTCACGAAACCATCACCGAAATGGCACAGTACGCCAGCGTTCCGGTCGTTAACGCGCTCAGCGATCTCGAACACCCCTGTCAGGCCATCGCCGACTTCATGACTCTCCAGGAGCGCTTCGGCGATCTGAAAGGCTTCAACTTCACCTACGTCGGCGACGGCAACAACGTCTGCCACTCACTAATGCTCACCGCAGCCTTGCTGGGCGCCCACTGCACCATCGGCACCCCGAAAAATTACGCCCCTAAAGCCGACATCGTCGCCCAGGCGCGGGCCATTGCGAACGTCACCGGCTCCAACGTTGCTCTGGTGAACGACCCGGTCGCCGCCGTCCACGGTGCCGACGCCATCTACACCGACGTCTGCACCAGCATGGGCTTTGAGCACGAAGCAACCAAACGCGCGCCCATCTTCAAGCCGTATCAGGTCAACGAGGCGTTGATGGCCCAGGCCTCGCCGTCTGCCGTCTTCATGCACTGCCTGCCCGCGCATCGCAATGCCGAAGTGACCGACGCCGTGCTCGATGGCCCGCAGTCCGTGGTTTTTGACCAGGCCGAAAATCGCATGCACGCGCAGAAAGCGCTGCTTCTGATGCTGTTGGGCGCGGGCAAAATGCAGAGATAACTCGTCACAACAGTGGTTACATTCTGAACGTGTAAAGCGAATACTTGTAACAGGGCACGTACTTTGTCGTGTCGAGGATTTTGCACGAAATGTCTGTCATTCTCGAAAATTTGCCCGTAAGCCAAAAAGTCGGCATCGCTTTTTCCGGTGGCCTCGACACCAGCGCCGCGCTGCACTGGATGAAGCAGAAGGGTGCCCTGCCCTGGGCCTACACCGCCAATCTCGGGCAGCCTGACGAAACCGACTACGACGCTATCCCCCGCAAAGCCCTCGAATACGGCGCGGAAAACGCCCGCCTCATCGACTGCCGTGGCCCGCTGGTTCGCGAAGGCATCGCTGCCCTGCAATCGGGCGCCTTCCACATCTCGACGGCCGGCGTAACGTATTTCAACACCACTCCAATCGGACGCGCCGTCACCGGCACCATGCTGGTCACAGCTATGAAAGAAGACGGCGTCAACATCTGGGGCGACGGCTCCACCTTCAAGGGCAACGACATCGAGCGCTTCTATCGCTATGGTCTGCTCGTCAATCCAAGTTTGCAGGTGTACAAACCCTGGCTGGACCCCGCTTTCATCGACGAGCTCGGCGGCCGGGCCGAAATGTCGGCCTTCCTGCAAAAATCCGGCTTCGACTACAAGATGTCAGCCGAAAAGGCATACTCCACCGACTCCAATCTTCTCGGTGCCACCCACGAAGCCAAAGACCTCGAACAGCTCTCGTCGAGCATTCGGATCGTCGATCCCATCATGGGCGTTGCCTCGTGGCGCGACGACGTTGCGGTCAAACCCGAAGAAATCACCGTCCGCTTCCACCAAGGCTTTCCCATCGCACTGAACAGCAAGGAGTTTTCTGACCCGGTCGAATTGCTGCTCGAAGCCAACCGCATCGGCGGGCGCCATGGCCTCGGCATGAGCGACCAGATCGAGAACCGCATCATCGAGGCCAAATCCCGCGGCATCTACGAGGCTCCGGGCCTCGCCCTGCTCTTCATCGCCTACGAGCGCCTCATCACCGGCATTCATAACGAAGACACCATCGAGACGTACCGCGAAAACGGCCGCAAGCTCGGCCGCCTCCTCTACCAGGGCCGCTGGTTCGACCCCCAGGCCATTATGCTCCGCGAATCCGCGCAGCGCTGGGTCTCGAGCGCCGTCACGGGCCAGGTCACGCTGGAGTTGCGCCGCGGTAACGACTACTCCATCCTCAACACCGAATCGCCCAACCTCACCTTCCATCCCGAGCGGCTCAGCATGGAGAAGACCGACTCCGCCTTTTCCCCGCGCGACCGCATCGGGCAGCTCACCATGCGCAACCTCGACATCACCGATACTCGCGCCAAACTCCTGACCTACGCGCAAAGCGGCCTCATCAATTTGAGCAACGGCGCAGAAATGCCTCAGCTCAATGGTGGCGCGACGAAGAACGAGGAAGCACGATGACCGAACCTTCCTCCTCCGCTCCGACCACAAAGATGTGGGCGGGCCGCTTCCGCGCGACACCCGATCCCCAGTTCGAAGCCTGGCAGCGCTCCCTCCCCTTCGACGGACGGCTGCTGCCCCAGGAAATCGCAGCCAGCAAAGCGCACGCTCACACCATCGCCGTCGCTGGCATTCTGTCTCCCGCCGAACTCGAAACGACCCTTCGTGGTCTCGAAGCCATTCTCGCGCGCCTCGCCCCACAGGAGCCGGGCAGTCCCTTCCGGGCTACGATAACCTCCTCCCAGGCCGAGGACATCCACCACTTCGTCGAGCTCGCTCTCACCGAGGAGATCGGCGACCTCGCCCTCAAGCTCCACACTGGACGCAGCCGCAACGAGCAGATCGCCACCGACCTGCGTCTCTTCGTTCGCGACGCCATCGACGCAACCCTCGCCCACCTGGCGTCCTGGGCCAGCGCGCTTCTCGATCTTGCCGTCGAGTCCGAAAACGCCGTCATGCCCTCCTACACCCACCTCCAGCGCGCTGAGCCTGTCCTCGTCGCGCACTGGCTCCTCGCCTATGTGGAGATGCTCCTCCGCGACATCTCGCGCTTCGAGGACTGCCGCGCCCGCCTCAACTTCTGCCCGCTCGGGTCGGGTCCCGTCGCCGGAGCCACGCTCGCGCTCGATCGCACCATCGCCGCTCGCGAGCTCGACTTCACCGCACCCACAGCCAACAGCATGGACGCGACCAGTGACCGCGACTTCGCCCTCGAATTTGCACAAGCCGCCTCTGTGCTCGGCGTCCATCTTTCGCGCTTTGCCGAGGAGCTGACCCTCTACTCCTCCTCCGAGTTCGGCTTCCTCGATTTGCCCGAACAATTCTCCACCGGCTCCAGCGCCATGCCGCAGAAGAAGAATCCTGACCTCACCGAGCTGTTGCGAGGCAAAACCGGCCGTCTTCTGGGCGCCGTCACCACGCTCGCCACTCTCCTCAAAGGCCTGCCTCTCGCTTACAACAAAGACATGCAGGAAACGCAGGAGCCTGTCTTCGAAGTGGCGGACACCCTGGCAGGCATTCTGCGCATTTTGCCTCACTTCACCAGCGCCCTGCAATTTCGCCACGACCGCATGCTCACCGCGACGCAATCCGGATTCCTCAACGCCATGGCGGCCGCGACCTACCTCGTCCACAAAGGCGTCCCCTTCCGCAAAGCACACGAGAAAATCGGCAACGCGGTCCGCTACTGCCTCGACAAAGGCTGCGAACTCGGTGACCTCACCCTCTTCGAACTGCGTCAGTTCGGTGACGAATTCGACGACGACTTCTTCCCCGCCATCAGCATTCAGGCCACACTCGACTGCCATGACGTCATTGGTGGAACCGCGCGCGCCCGCGTGAGCGCGGCGCTGGCCGAAACGCAAGCTCGCGTTCGGGCTCTTGTGGCGCGTTACGCGCCCACGCCCGCACCGGAGGTGCCCGCCCATGCTGGTGCGTAAAGCGCGTCTCCAGGACGCCACCAACATCTACGAACTGGTCAACTCGCTCTCCGGAGACGGCACCCTCCTCCGCCGCCCCTTCGCCGAGATCTGCGAAAACGTTCGCGACTTCACCGTCGCTGAATC
>DASZYN010000118.1:0-4375 GCA_035545435.1 Acidobacteriaceae bacterium
AACGCGGGCATTCGCTGGGAGTACGGCGCGCCCATGTCGGAGCTTTACGGCCGGCTGGTCAACCTCGACATCGCTCGGGGATTTACCGCGGTGGCTCCGGTGCTCGCCAGCGATCCAAAAGGCACAGTCACAGGCACAAAATATCCGAGCACTCTGCTGCGCCCCGACTATCGCGGATGGCAGCCGCGCGTGGGCATCTCGTGGCGGCCTCTTCCGGCATCGACGCTGGTGATTCGCGGCGGCTACGGCATCTATGACGACACATCGATCTATCTGGGCAGCGCGGAAAACATGGCGCAGCAGGCGCCGCTGTCGACAAGTATCAGCGTGTCGAACAGTGCTGCGTGTCCGCTGACTCTCGCGAATGGATTCCGTAATTGCGCCGGCACCACCGCGAACACTTATGCTGTCGATCCGAACCTGCGCGTGGGTTATGCGCAGGACTGGCAGCTCTCCATGCAGAAGGATTTTCCGTGGGCTCTGGTGATCACCGCGACCTACCTCGGCATCAAGGGCACGCGCGGCACGCAGGAATTTTTGCCGAACACCTATGCTCCGGGCGGAACGGATCCCTACGCCGGTCTGCCGGTGGGCTTCATCTATCGCACCTCGAACGGCAACTCCACGCGCCACGCGGGGGAGTTGCAGGTGCGACGGCGGTTGCGCAGCGGACTGACCGCGACGCTGGACTACACATGGGCGAAAGCGCTCGACGATGACGCGCAGGTCGGCGCCCAGGGGCACACAGCAACCAGCGAAGCGGCGGCGCCGGTCGGCGACTTCGCCAACAATCAACCGCCCCCGGTCACCGTTGCCCAGAACTGGCTGAACCTCGCCGGCGAGCGCGGGCTTTCCACCTTCGATCAGCGCAATGTGTTCAAAGCGTCGTTCCAGTACACAACCGGCATGGGTCTGGGCGGCGAGACGCTGCTGGGGGGATGGAGGGGGAGGTTCTTGAAGGAATGGACGCTGCTGACCGAGATCACAGCATCAAGCGGAACGCCGGAGACGCCCGTCTATCTCGCCGCTATTCCCGGCACCGGGTTCACGAACATCCTCCGCCCCGACGTCACGGGCCAGGCGCTGTATGCAGGGGCACCGGGGTATCACGTGAATCCAGGGGCCTTCGCTGCCCCGCCGGCCGGCGCGTGGGGCAACGCGCGGCGCAACTCCATCACGGGGCCCGATCAGTTCAGTCTCGACACCGGCATGTCCCGCACCTTTCGTTTGAGGAGCAAATGGGACCTCAATGTGCGCGCCGAGGCCAGCAATCTTCTCAATCACGCTGCGTGGACTTCGTGGAACACCACCGTGAACGGCACTGTGTTCGGCCTGCCGACTGCGGCAAACCCGATGCGGAGCCTGCTGCTGACGGGGAGGCTGAGATTCTAGCGATGCGACGGACGATAGCAGCTGCGATGCTCCTTGCTGTCACAGCAACGGGTGCGCTCGCACAGCAGACCGGCAGCAACGAGATGGCGGGTCAGAACGGCACCTTCACGCTGACCGTCAACTCGCAGCTGGTGATCGAAACCGTCACCGTGAAAGACAAGCAGGGGAATTTCATTCCCGGCCTGGCGGCGAAAGACTTCACCGTCACCGAGGATGGACAGCCGCAAACGATCAGGATTTTCGAGCATCAACTCATGTCGGACGAAGTGCGGCCTCTGGCTGTGACGCCGCACGATCAGGAACAGATCACTCTCTATAAGAAACTGACACGGACACAAATTGCGCCCGAGAGCCCGGGCAAACCGCAGTACAACAACCATCGTCTGCTCGCGCTCTACTTCGATATGACTGCGATGCCGCCGCCGGATCAGCTGCGAGCGCTGGCAGCGGCGGAGAAATTTGTTCGCACGCAGATGACCGCGGCCGATCTGGTCGCAGTCCTGCGCTACCAGGGCGGCTCGGTGGATGTGGTGCAGGATTTCACCGCCGACCGCAATCGGCTGCTCAGCATTCTGGAGACGATGATCGTCGGCGAAGGCCAGGGCGCGGTGGAGTCGATCGACGATTCCAGCAGCGCCGACACCGGCGCGGCCTTCGGCCAGGATGACAGCGAATTCAACATCTTTAATAACGACCGCCAGCTTTCGGCGCTGCAAACCGCGGCGAAGATGCTGGGCTCTCTCAGCGAAAAGAAGTCGCTCATCTATTTCGCCAGCGGCATGCGCATGCATGGCATCGACAACCTTGCGCAGCTGCACGCGACGATTGATGCGGCCGTGCGCGCCGGCGTGACTTTCTGGCCCGTCGATGCGCGCGGTCTGGTGGCGGGCGCACCGCTGGGCGATGCGAGCGAGGGATCGCCGGGCAATGCCGGCATGTATTCGGGCGCTTCGGCGCAGGCGGTGAGCGCGCAGTTCCAGCAGTCGCAGGACACGCTGTATTCGCTCGGCGCCGACACGGGGGGCAAAGCGCTGTTCGATAATAACGACCTCACGCGCGGCATCGTGCAGGCACAGCGCTCCATCGAGGACTACTACATCGTTGGTTACTACACGACGAACACTGCGCAAAACGGCCGCTTCCGTCGCGTGAAGATCACCGTCGACGCGCCCCAGGCCGATAAGCTCGAATACCGCCAGGGCTATTACGCGAACAAGACGTTCAACAAATTCACCGATGCGGACAAGGAGCGGCAGCTCGAAGATGCGCTCATGCTGGGCGATCCGGTGACCGAGCTGACGATCGCCATGGAGATCGACTACTTCCAGCTGAATCGCGCCGAGTACTTCGTCCCGATCATCGTGAAGATTCCTGGCCGCGAACTGGCGCTGGCGAAAAAGTTCGGCGCGGAACACACGCTCATCGACTTTGTCTGCGAGGTCAAGGACGATATCACCGGCGCGACCATGAGCAACGTTCGCGACTTCGTCAACATCAAGCTCAGCGATCAGACCGCTGCCGAACTCGCGCATCGGCCGGTCGAGTACGACTCCGGTTTCACTCTTTTTCCGGGCAAATACACCATCAAGTTCCTCGCGCGCGACGATGAAACGGGCCGCATCGGGACGTTTCAGACCACGTTTACGATTCCGGACCTTAATAAGGTGACGCGCCGGCTCGCCATCAGCTCTGTTGTGCTCGGCAGCCAGAAGGTCGCGTTGAACGATGCGCTGTACAACGCATCGCGCGGCAAGGAACAGGCCAAGGCAGACGCGGCCAATCCTCTGGTGCAGGATGGTCAGAAGCTGATCCCCAGCGTGACCCGGGTTTTTAATCGCGACAAGGAGATGTACGTCTACCTGCAGGCGTACGAAAATGACCTGGCGACGCCCCAGGTCGTGCAGGCGTCCGCTGCGGGACAGGCGGCGACGCTGCCGCCGCCGGCGGTCGACGCGAGCGCACCGCTGTTTGCCTGGGTCACGTTCTATCGCGATCAGAAGATGGTGATGGAGACTGCGCCCGTTGCTATGACTGCGCTTCCGGCGACACGGCTCGGGATCGTGCCCTTCAGCTTCCACATTGGCTTGGGCTCGCTGGCGGCTGGACCGTATCAATGCCAGATCAGCGTGCTCGATCCGGCTGGACACCGCGCCGCCTTCTGGCAGGGATCGGTGATGCTGGTGCACTAGCTCCTGAACAGCCACAGCACAGTGCGAGCAGCTTCCCAGGCAATGGCGGCCGGAGCGGTACAGGGTCCGATTCGCGGCAAATTGATCCGCTGAAAACCAGACAAACTCGGCTCGTTCGGGGGCCGGGCGAGGGGTATACTCCGCGGCAAACGGAGGTAAGACCGATGACCGTTGCCGAAGAGCTGCTCTCTGAATTCGACGAAGAATTCGCCACGACCCGTAAATTCCTTGCTTTGATTCCCAACGACAAAATGCTCTGGAGGCCCCACGAGAAGTCCATGGAACTCGGCCGCCTTGCCTGGCACGTGGCGGATTTTCCCGAATGGTGCCTGGCGACGCTGGAACAGAATCCACTGCGCATGACCGAAGCCGATGCCCAGAACTACATGCACGCCTGGGAAGGAAAGACGCGCCAGGAGATCGTCGCGAAGTTCGACACGTCGCTGACGAAGGCGCGGGCGGCGCTGCAATCCATACCCGACGACAAACTCACCGAGCGCTGGAGGATGGAGTGGGCAGGGCAGACGGTGATTGATGAGCCGCGTCTTAACGCTGTCGATAAGTGGACGTTCCGGCACATGGTTCATCATCGCGCCCAACTCGGCGTTTATCTGCGCATGCTGGGCGTCTCGATTCCCGGCGCCTATGGCCCATCCGCCGACGAAATGGAGCAGGTTCCCGCGGTTGCGTGAGTCCGTGGCGCGTCGCGGCCACAGCAAGGAGGATGAAAATCAGGATGTTGAGGAAGTGGCGCGCCCTGAGAGATTCGAACTCCCGACCTACTGATTCGTAGT
>DASZYN010000119.1:0-4536 GCA_035545435.1 Acidobacteriaceae bacterium
TCGCCGGTCTGGGGATTGCGCCCCATGCGGGCTTTCCGCTCTGCCTTCACCAGACGGCCGAGTCCGGGAATGACAAAAACGCCGCTCTTCTTGGTCTCTTTGATCGCTGTGTCCGCCAGCAAATCCAGGAATGCGGCCGACTGCTTGTTCGTGAGTTCCAGCTTTTCCGCCAACTGGCGAACCAGTGCGGTTTTGGTCATTGTTGCTGCCATTGAGTCTTCCTCCTTGTTTTTTCTTCTTCGAGGTCGCCGGAGTAACTTCGTTCCAACCTGTGCGAACGCCAGTATTGATGCGGCTCCGAAAGAACCTGCCGCCGTTAACCTTGCGGCTTTCAGCAGCGTTTGTCAATGGAAAAACCCATGTTTCCACAGGTTTTTTGCGGTTTTCTTTGGTTTTTATCTGGAAAAGGCCGATTTTAAGCGGTTTTTGTGACCTGGAATGCTTCCGGACCGCGATTGACGGGCCTTTGGAGATTCCTTCGCGGCAGTCGGGGTGGCTTGCGCTGCAGTCTATTCCTTTCTCGCCACAAGCGGCAACGCGCGCTCAGCCGTGCAGCCTTCCGCCTGCCCACGCCGGGCGCGGCCGCTCTGCGCGCACCAGCGGCGCATTGAGAAAATCGACCAGCGGAGCGGCGAGGCGAAACCTCTTTTCAATCTCTTCGGCAACGTTTGCCTTGAGCGCGGCCTCAGCGGGCAGATGGGTGGTGACGCCCCACTGGCGCCACTTGATCCACACCATTGCGGGATGCTCGGGGGGAAATCCTTTGGGCGGGCGCGTGAGTGCCATGGGATCGTGCACCTGAAAAACGCGCAGCAGCTTCTTGTCCTCGATCAGCTTCTTCCACTCCTCGTGATGCTCCTGCAGACGGCGCCGAATCGCCAGCAACTGATTCTTCTCGGGCATGTAGACACCGGCGGCGATGACAAATTCCTCCGCACCGATGTGCATGTAGTAGCCGCCGCCTGAGGTCTTCTCCAGACCATTGCGAGCCCACCACGCACCGAGATGCGTTTTGTAAGGCGATTTGTCGGAGGAGAACCGGGTGTCGCGATAAATACGGAACATGCACTTCGAAGCCGGGCGCATGTGTGCGGGCGCATAGTCGGCCATGCCGTCGGTCAGACGCTCAATGAGGGCCAGCATGGGGGCCTTCAGTTTCTCCTCGTAGACCGCGCGCCGCTTCTCGAACCACTCGCGTTTGTTGTTGCGCTTCAGGCCGCGGAGAAAGCGCAGGGCCTCTTCGTCAAAGTATGGCTGCTTCGTCACCGGCTCATTTTATCGGCGATGGGCTGTGGATTCACCGCGAGTTGTATTGCGCCGGGACGGCTGCACGCTTCACACTGAGAGTATGCAGCGCAGGTTCCGAGGACTTGTGGCGATGCTCTCGCTGGCTGCGGTGGCGGCCGCGGCGCAGTCTGCGAGACACCAGATCACCGCGCATCAGGCGCACCAGATCGCCGTACTCGTCGCGCATCACGACGACATCGATGTATCGGATACACACATCGAGCTGAACAGCATGGACCTGGGACGCGACTTCACGCCGGGGTTTTACAGCTTCATCCTGATTCGGGAGAGCACGTCTCCAGGGCCGGATGAAACGCTGCGCCGGTATGCCATCAGCCGGAGGACCGGCGATGTGTGGGAGATGAATCTGTGCACGCATTACAGCTTCCCGGAGCTGGCGCATCTGCAGCATTCATTCCTGGGGCGTGCTGCGAATGCTGCGGAGATCTCTGCACAGAGCCGGCGCCTGGGCTGCTCGAAACAGCGAGCGGCTCCGACCTCGTGAGCCGGGCTATCCTGCCACGCCTGGAGATCCGATCTGGCGTACGACGCGCCACGCGTAGTGGAAGCCGGAGAGCAGCGTAAGGATCACGGTGGCGGTGAGCGCCCATGAGCGCAGGTCAAGGACCCACGGCGGACCGAAGAATTCGGCGAGCATCACAGCGGCGACGGCGAGAATCTGCGCCATGGTATTTGTCTTGCCGATGGCGCTGGGCTTGAAGCTGCGGATGGACGTCGTTGCGTAGAGAATGGCGGCTACAACGAGGATGCCGAGATCGCGCGCGAAAACCAGCACGGTGACACGGCGCGAGATGAGCGCTTCATGATGCAGCACCAGGAACAGGGTGCTGAGCAGAAGCTTGTCGACGACCGGATCGAGATACTGACCGAGCATGGTGCGCTGGTGCAGCCAGCGTGCCAGCAGTCCATCGAGGGCATCGGTGACACCGGCCAGGACAAACAGGTAGAAGGCCATCTCGAAGCGGTGATCGAGAACGGCAAGCACCAGGAACGGCACAATGCAGAGCCGGAGGAAGGTCAGCAGATTGGGAGCAGCCCCGAGATCGTTCATCGCATGGTTTCGCCGTGCCGGCCGGATCGTTCGCGCGCCGCAACGGATCGGTGGAGGAAGGATTCATGGTATCGCAGCGAGGGCGAATTTCCCACGGTGGGGTGAGCCGTGGGGGCACTGGAGTGGAGGAGAGCGGGGCGGGAGGGTTGGGTGTGGAGGGCGTTCGAGCGGCGCGGCATTTTGCTATCATGAGCGAAGGCGATTCAGCCTGGTGTAGGCGCGTAGCTCAGTTGGTTAGAGCGCTACCTTGACACGGTAGAGGTCAGGAGTTCGAGTCTCCTCGTGCCTACCATTCTTTTCTTCTCAATCTGGTGTTGCGGATCGGCGAAGTTCTCGTTTGCCGTTCCTGCGCGTCGCGAGAGCGAATCTTCCCTTCCTCCATTTCCACACGCGTCCTTCGATTTGCACACAAATATTCCGCGGGAGCGCGCGGGCTCGCGTGCCATAATCCTGATCAACGGGAAGAGCAATCTTCCTTACGAAGAGAGCAGGTTCGTTGCAACGCTCGGCCGGCAACGGCGGAGCAGGCTTGCGGGAAACCGGAAGTTTCAGCGAACTGGAAGCTTCGCAGTCATGGTCTCAAAGAGGTCGGGTTCGGCGGGGTCAACCTCGCAGACTCCTGTTGCCGTTGAGACTGAGTCTGATCTGGCAGCCGAAGTCCAGGTCTTCGCAAGTTCGGACAGAGGGGGCGAGATTCCTTCAGGGAGTCTCGCCCTTTCGCTTTTGGGGGGATGGAGGGTCGGGGGCTAATGTGGTGTCCCGTAACTTCTCCGAAACAGTTGAGGATCAGAGGTGAACGAAGAGAAAGCCTCAGGGGCTGAAGCCCACATCCTTTTTGCGCGTTTTGCGGCACGACTGAACAGCTTGCGGAAAAAGTGAGTGATTTCGGGCTGTCCGGCTGGAGGCGTTGTTGTTTGAGACAGGAAGGATGTTGGGCGGAGGTCCTGTTTTGCCTGTGCGATGCGGCTAACCCCGGCGCTCAGACATTTCACCTCCTCAGGCCTGCAACGGAATCAGCTTTTGCATGCGCAGCAGATTGTGCGCGGCTGCGACCAGCTGAAACAGCCAGTCCACGCGCGCTCTGCCGCGCAGCTTGACCTGCCGAATGCGGTCCTGTTTTGCCCAGCCAAACACCTTCTCCACCAGTTTGCGTCGCTGCTGGCTCACGGCCAGGCCTGGATCGCAGCGCTCCTGTTCGCGCAGCCAGTTGGGCCAGTTCCGGCTCGGCTCGTGCTCGGCAACGTGCGGCCGGATGCCGCGTTCGCGCAGCCCCGCGATAAACTCCTCGCGCTGATAACTCTTGTCTGCGCCCAGCGTGCTGCCTCTCCCCGGCCGATATCGATCCAGCAGGTGCAGCGCCGCCTCGCGTTCGGCTGCGTTGCCTGCCTGCGTCACCATCGCTCCCACGATCAGCCCATGACGGTTCTCGGTCAGCACGTGAGCCAGATAGACCGGCACCACTGCGTCGCTTCCGCTCTTGCGGTACAGCCGCGCCTGCGGGTCGGTCTTCGACTCATGGGTATCGCGCAGCAACTTCCGCCCGCGCGCCCCTGTGCCCCGGCTGGGTGGATCCTTTTTAGGAACAAAACTTCTCCGGCTGGCCCACGCCTGCAGCAGCGTTCCATCCACGGTGAAGTGCTCTTCGCTGAGCAACCTGTTGGCACGCGCCTGTCCCACCACGGCCACCAGCAGTTGCTGCGAGATGCCTCCGGCCATGAGCCGCTCCCGGTTTTTGGTGAACACGGTCACGTCCCACACCCGGTCGTCCATGTTCAGCCCCACGAACCAGCGAAACAGCAGGTTGTAATCCATCTGCTCCATCAGCTGCCGCTCGGAACGAATCGAATAGAGCACCTGCAGCAGCTGCGCCCGCAGCAGTCGTTCCGGCGGGATCGACGGCCGTCCGCAACGCGCATACAGCCGCGAAAACTCCCCATCCAGCGACTTCAGAGCCGCGTCGATCATCTGCCGGATCGCCCGCAGCGGATGATCCTTCGGGACTCGCTCTTCCAGTCCCACATAGCTGAACACCTCGCCCTGCTGCTCGTCTTCGCTCCGCATGCTTCTCTACTACCAGGTTCCTCTGTGTACTTCCAGTCCCTGTGCAGATACTTTTTCCGCAAGCTGTGAAGTCGGGCGCTGACGCGCCAGCGGCCCGATTGTGATCGGACGTAGCG
>DASZYN010000120.1:0-19736 GCA_035545435.1 Acidobacteriaceae bacterium
CTCTTTTTCAATATTGACAATAAAACACTCATATTTTCTGCATCGCTTGTGCTATAGTGGCATCAGATGTTGTGGACGGCGGGTCTGCTGGAGCCCTCGAAGGCACCCGGACCCGGCCCAACTCTCAAAATTCTGCTTGGAGGATTTTCGCAATGGCTATCACTCGTTGGGATCCCTTTCGTGACGTACTCGCTCTCCAGAACCGCATGAACTCCCTCTTCCAGGATTTCAATCGCGGTCAGAGCGAAGGCGAAGCGGCTTTCACGACCGCGGCGTTTGTTCCCCCGGTCGATATTTACGAGGACGAGCACAAGATCGTCCTGAAGCTCGAAGTACCCGGAATGAAGGAAAACGAGCTGGACATTCAGCTCGAGAACAACGTGCTCACCGTGAAGGGCGAGCGCAAGTTCGAAAAGGAAGAGAAGGAAGAGAACTTCCACCGGATCGAGCGGCGCTACGGCAGCTTCTATCGCTCGTTCACGATTCCGAACACTGTGAACCCCGAAGGCGTGAAGGCCAACTACGATGCCGGCGTCCTGCGGGTGGAGCTGGAAAAGCGCGCCGAAGCGAAGCCAAAGCAGATCAAGGTCGCCGTCGGCGGTCCCAGCCTCGAAGCAGGCAAGGGCGTGAAATCGGCAGCTTGATAAGAAGCAAGCCAGCTTTGCAATCCGATGGGGTTGCGCGCAATATCGAGCGGGAGGGAGCTGTCTTCCTCCCGCGTAATTTTATGAGGTCACTGATCGCTGACAACGGATCACTGACAACTGAGGTTTTATGGCAATTCGTTGGGACAAATTTACGGTGAAGTCGCAGGAGGCGGTGCAGAGCGCCAGCCAGCTTGCGGCGGAGAACGGCAATCCCGAGATTCTGCCGCTGCATTTGCTGGCGGTGCTGCTCGGCGACAAAGAGGGTGTGATCCCGGCCGTCCTCGACAAGATCGGCGTGCCCGTGGGGCAGCTTGACGCGCGCGCGCAGGAGGCAGTGAATCAGCTGCCCAAAGTCAGCGGCGCATCGGCGCAGCCCGGCGCCAGCAACGCGCTGAATCAGGTCTTCGAAACGGCCTTCAAAGAGGCCGAGCAGTTTAAGGATGACTACGTTTCGACCGAACATCTGCTGCTGGCGCTCACGCGCCTCAAGAATGACGGCGCGCAGCTGTTGCTCGCCTCGCTCGGCGCCGATCACGACGCCGTCCTGAAGAGCCTCGCCGCCGTGCGTGGCAATCAGCGCGTGACGGATCAGAATCCCGAGGCGAAATACCAGGCCCTGGAGAAGTACGCCAAGGATCTGACCGAACTGGCCCGCCGCGGCAAGCTTGATCCGGTCATCGGCCGCGATGAAGAAATCCGCCGCGTGATCCAGGTGCTTTCCCGCCGCACCAAGAACAATCCCGTGCTCATCGGCGAGCCCGGCGTCGGCAAAACAGCCATCGTCGAGGGGCTCGCTCGCCGCATCGTGCACGGCGACGTGCCCGACATCCTGCGCGATAAGCGCGTCATCTCGCTCGATCTCGGCTCCATGCTCGCCGGCGCCAAGTATCGTGGTGAGTTCGAGGACCGGCTCAAGGCCGTCCTCAAAGAAATCGAAGAGTCGAACGGGCAGATCATCCTCTTCATCGACGAACTGCACACGCTCGTCGGCGCCGGCGCGGCCGAGGGTGCGATTGATGCCTCCAACATGCTCAAGCCACCCCTGGCACGCGGCGAACTCCGGGCCATCGGCGCGACGACGCTCAACGAGTACAAGAAGTACATCGAGAAGGACGCCGCGCTCGAGCGGCGCTTCCAGATCGTCTACGTCGGTGAACCGAATGTCGAAGACACGATCGCGATCCTCCGCGGCCTGAAGGAGCGTTACGAGGCGCACCACAAGGTCCGCATCCGCGACTCGGCCATCGTCGCGGCAGCCACGCTTTCGCATCGCTACATCTCCGACCGCTTCCTGCCGGACAAGGCGATCGACCTGGTGGACGAGGCCGCCGCTTCGCTCGCCATTCAGATCGGCTCCGTTCCCCAGGAGATTGACGAGCTGGAGCGCGAGGCCACGTCGCTCGAAATCGAGCGCGCAGCCCTGAAGCGCGAGAACGATGCCAACTCAAGGGAGCGCCTCGAGCACGTCGAGCGCGAAGTCGCACAGCTTCGCGAAAAAGCCACCGCCCTTCGAGCCCGCTGGACAAAGGAGCGCGAGGCAATCACTCGCCTGAGCGACCTGAAGAAACAGATCGAAACGCTGCGTTTCGAAGCCGATGAGCAAACCCGCCGCGGCAATCTGGAACGCGCGGCACAGATTCAGTATGGCGAGCTTCCGAAACTGGAAACCGAAATGAAGAAGCTGGACGCCGCTCAGGATGGGGTAGCCGCGAGCTCGCAGCGCATGCTGAAGGAAGAAGTGGACGAAGAAGACATCGCGAAAATCGTCAGCAAGTGGACCGGCATTCCAGTGTCGCGCATGCTCGAAGGCGAGGTAAAGAAACTGGTCCGGATGGAAGAGCGCCTGAAGGAGCGCGTGGTCGGTCAGGACGCGGCCCTTAGCGTGGTCGCGAATGCAATTCGCCGTTCACGCGCCGGCCTCAGCGACCCGAAGCGGCCGATTGGCTCGTTCATCTTCCTCGGTCCCACCGGCGTCGGCAAGACCGAAACCGCACGGGCACTGGCTGAATTCCTCTTCGACGATGAGCAGTCCATGGTGCGCCTCGACATGAGCGAGTACATGGAGAAGCATGCCGTGGCTCGCATGATCGGCGCGCCTCCTGGCTATGTCGGCTATGACGAAGGCGGCCAGCTCACCGAAGCGGTACGCCGTCGTCCTTACTCGGTCATCCTGCTCGACGAGATCGAGAAAGCGCATCCGGATGTCTTCAACGTGCTGCTGCAGGTGCTCGACGACGGGCGTCTGACCGACAGCAAGGGCCGGACAGTGGACTTCCGCAACACGGTGCTGATCATGACCTCGAACCTGGGGGCAGGATTTCTGACCGGCGATGCGCTGAAAGACGAAACGACCTTCGGGCACGCAACAGAAAGTGTCATGAAGGTGCTCCGCGAGCACTTTCGTCCGGAGTTCCTCAATCGCGTCGACGATGTGGTGATCTTCCGTCCGCTGGGCGAGCAGCAGTTGCAGCACATCGTGGATCTGCGCCTGAAGGATCTGGAAAAACTGCTGGCGGATCGGCACATCACGATCGAGCTGACCGATGCGGCGCGGCATGCCATCTTCGCGGCCGGCTACGACCGGGCTTATGGCGCGCGGCCGCTGAAGCGGGCCATCCAGCGGATGATTCAGGATCCGCTGGCGATGAAGATCCTCGACGGTGAGGTGCTGCACGGAGATCACGTGCGCATCGACGCGCATAAGGGATCGAGCGCGCTGCAGTTCGAAGTCGTGAGCCGGGCGGGAATCCCGCTGGAGCACGGCGTGGCCATCGGCCAGGCGTAAAGCCTCAGCGCTGAGACGAGAAAGGCCTGCGAGAGCAATCTCGCAGGCCTTTTGTCATTTTCGTGATCGGCGCGGGCCCGGGAAGGTTCAGGCCGCAGCCGCCGGCGCCACCGGTTGCCCGCAGTGGGAGCAGCGCTTCGCCGCCAGCGGAATATCCGCCAGGCATTCCGGGCAGGGATGCGTCGTGGGAGGCGCGACCTTCGCCGGATGGAATTTCTTCAGCAGCGCGTTCATCGGCAGAACAAAGATGAAATACACGACGCCTGCAATGAGCACGAAGGAAATGAGAGCGTTCAGAAATTCGCCGTACTTGATCTTGCCGCCGTGCACATCGAAGATCAGAGCGGAGAAGTTGGGCTGGTGAACCATCGCCGCGATCAGCGGGTTGACGATGTCCGTCACAAGCGCATTGACGATAGCGGTAAAGGCGGCGCCGATGACAACAGCGACCGCCAGATCCATCACATTGCCGCGCAGGATGAAATCGCGAAAGCCTTTCAACATGAGTGTCTCCCGAAAGGATCATGTCTCAACAGCGTGCGAAGAACGTACAGCGTATAGCGTACAGCCGAAACGGGACTTCCCAGAGCCTGCTCGCCTGAAATGACCTTCGTACCGTAGGTCCCTCGGAATTCTGTTGCATTCAAATTGAAAAATTCCTACCCTGAGAACACGGATAGCTCTGTTTGCAAACGCAAACAGAGCTTTTCTTTTTGAACCAGAACCACACCCGGCTCAGGCCGGACGACGCGATCTTTGAAAACTCGCCCAGTCGCAACGCAGGCCATCATACTCGTGAATGCATCACTCGCATCTGCCAGTGATGCATTCATGTTCGTGAACCTGTCATTCGTGAGCGTCAATGCAGCATTCACGGTCGCCTCGAAACTGACGAATCTGCAATCAGATGCCTTGCTCGCGATCGCGAATGCAGCAAAGACAACCGCGAATGCAGCATTCAGGCCCGTCTCCCAAATGCCCTCCCATCAGTCAGATACCACATTGTCAAACTTGTAAACTCCGCTAAACCCGGCGGATTCAATCATCTGCAACCTGGGCCCGGTGAAAATACACAATCGGGCGTGTTTCAATCATTGTCCGTCTCATTCTCGTCCTGCTCGCGAACCAGGGTGCCTGTGCGAGGTCCGTCGGCGGTATGCACACCCCACGCCATGCGCGGCGTATTGTGAGCCAGACCATAACGACCGTCCGGAGCCAGCAGGATGATGCCGCCGTGGCCGCCCGCGTGCCGCAGCAAATAGGCCATCGCCTCCGGGGCAACCTGCTCCGGCGATCTTCCTGCCAGAACGCGATCCGTTGCCCACTTCCCGAGAACCAGCTTCATGATCGGCTCGCCCCACCCCGTCAGTGAGACAGCAGCCGAGGCGTTGTCGGCATAGCAGCCGCAGCCGATCAGCGACGAGTCCCCTACCCTGCCTGGATCCTTATTCAGGGTGCCCCCCGTGGAGGTCCCGGCCGCAATCCGCCCCTCCGCATCGAGAGCGACCGCGCCTACCGTGTCATGCGAATCCTGGTTCGAGACGTTATCGCCGGAGAACGTGCGGTCCGGCGCACCCGATTGCTCGCGGGCCTGGGCTTCGGCCAGACGCTGACGCTCCCGGTCAAGAACCAGTTCCGCATTGTCGATCAGCGTCATTCCCTGAGCCTGCGCGAAGGCCTCAGCGCCCGGGCCGACGAAATAGACGTGCGGGCTCTTGTCCAGAACCAGTCGGGCGGCCTGAATCGGATTGCGGATTCGCTCCACGCAAGCCACCCCGCCAGCGCGCAGCGTCGCCCCGTCCATGATGAGGGCGTCCAGCTGAACCCGCCCATCCCGCGTCAGGAATGAGCCGCGGCCCGCATCGAAGGCCGGGTCGTTCTCCATGGAGGCAACAGCCGCTTCGACCGCGTCCAGCGACGAACCACCGCGTTCGAGTATGCGCCAGCCTTCCTGGAGCGCATCGAAGACACCTTGTTCATGAGCATCCAGTTGGTCCGCGGGGATATCCCACGCACCGCCATGGAGAAGAAGGATCGGGGAACGCGTCATAGGAAAGAGGGATTGTATCCTGCGCTGCGTGACGAGTGGAATTCAAGTGGCTCCCCCGCGCGCCGATAAACGATGCATGCTCTCGCAGAAGAGGATCACGGTCTACCACATGGCGGCGCGCGAGACCTCAGCGAGCGATGCCGAGATTGTGCTGCCAGGCCGCGGCCTGCAATACGAGGGGAAAATCTCGTACCTCACGACGGAGGGCTGCCTGATTGATACCAGGTGCCGGCTGGAACCCGGAACGGTCGTAGAGGTCTGGATGCGGACCGAGGGCATGCCGCTGCGGGTGCTTGCGAACCTGGTGGAGCGACGGGAGCAGGGGGTTGAGTTTCACTTCCACGAAATGACGAATCGGAAGATGGACCAGATCGAGATCCTGCGTGGAGAACTGGCCGAGGAGGCGGCTCGGAACGAGATCGGGCAACAAAGCCGCGGCGCCTGAGCACGTTGTGGTGGCCGCAGTCTCACGCGATTTCGGCCGACGAATCGTCGGTGACGGGCACGCGGCCCGGCAGGGGCCGAAAGCCCGACAGCAAATGGAATTTTTCTGAAGGGGACAGGGCTGCAGTGGCCGCCGGCTCCACAGAATAGAACAGCTTTCCGTCGATTTCGCGCGCCCATGCAATCCGCGCTCTCTCTGCGCCGGCCCCCTCAATGCGCCAGCCGTCCTTCGCCCTGACCAGCGTCATGGCCGCGCGCTGGCGCCACCACTGGTTGATCTCGCGCGGCAAAGCGGTCCACACGTTTTCGGTGTCGCGGAGATGCGCCAGGTGGTCCAGCAGCGCCTCGAAGGTCGCCCGCGCCTCCGGCTCGATGATGTAGTCGGGATGGACGATGAAGCTCATGAGGCCGTGCCGGGCAAGGATCATGGCCGTTTGCTGTTTCCAGATGTCAGTCGAGTACTCATTGAGGATGTGGAACAGCGAGTAATCCTGTATGTCGGTGAGCGGGATCTCCAGCAGATCGCCGATGAAGTACGGCATCACCGTACAGCAGCCTCCCCGTTGCGGATCGAGGTGTGCGACGTTCGGCACCGACATATCGTAGGCAAACTGAAACTCGTTGAACCAGTCCTGGTTGCGATACAGAACCCCCGCACGGAAGCCACTGGCCCCAAACTTGCGCCCGTATTCGTTGATCTTCGACACACGCTCCAGAAATTGAGCGCGATTGTCGTAGAGATGCCCGTCGTGATTGAGGTCGTGTACTGCGACTTCATGACCGCGGTCATGGATCGAATCAATCAGTGTCTGGGGGACTTCGTAGCGCTCCTCGGGAATCACAGTGAAGGAGCCCTTGATACCGCGCGAGTCGTCGAGATCCATCAATGTCGCGCAGAAATCGCGTCCTGCTTCCGTCTCAATATCGTGCGACATCATGGCGCATGCCGAGTGCCCCTCGGGCCAGAACCATATAAATGGCACGTGCTGAATCCCCGAGGCCCGTAGAGCCAGCACGAGGAGTTGCTCGTGGAGATTGTCCACTGAGAAATCGACCGGCCAGCGCGGGAAAGGACGCCTGTTCCAGTTGCGCAGCCGCAATTTCTGCAAATGCTTGCGCGCGGCCACCGACAGCAAGGGTCGAAAGAAGTAGTAGATCTTCGCCGCGAGAGACTGCGTGCCCGAACGCGCATCGCCGCCTGTGTAGGCTTCGTGGCGCAGATTGGCAATGGCCTCCCGGGGATCGAACGGGAGACCGATGGCGCCGTCGGTGATCGCCACGTCCGCACTCGCGTCATGCAGGGGTTCCTCCGGCGAAGCAGCCGGGACCTGAGGCGCCAGCCGCCCGTACAGCGTGGTCTCCGGACCGAAGGCAAAGTACCCCGCCGGCGCAGCCGCTGCTGGCGCCGCAACACGCACTCCCTCCAGAAAATCGCCAGGGCAGCGAAAGTACACGGAGAGAGGGCCCAAAAACTCGTCCGTTTCGCACATAGGTGTCACGACAGCATATTGACCACTTTTGGCGGTCCGCAACTGATCTTTAGGTTAAAAAAAATGGCTCGACAGTACCCGTTTTTGTGGCCCTGTTGAAAACTTTCGCGACGTCACTTTGGTCGCAGCAAACACTGTCCGGGAACCCGGCGGGAAACGATTGGGAAGCCCTTTGGCGCGGAAAAAGCGGGACATTCCGGCGACCGCGTACTATTCTGGAGCCAAAGCCCCAGGGGCCTCCCCAGCCCATTCCTGAACGCGTTGATCCGGCCTGTTCGATCTGGCCGTACCCGGAATCGCATTTCATGTCAGAAAGCTCGAAGCGACCGCCGAGTGAAATGCCGACGCAGTTTGGCTCCGCCACCGCGGTGAGCAGCTCGGCGGACGACCTGCGCGCGCTGGAAACGATCGTGCCTGCGTCGAAGGAATCCCGAGCCGACGAAACCCTCGTGCCCCCATCCAAAAGCGACGCGGCCACCATGGTGCCCCCCTCGCGGTCGGATGCAGTGACCGTCGTGCCTGGAAGCAGCGATCCCGCGGGCGGATCTGGAGGCGGTTCGCGCACCGGTGGTTCCGCTGGATGGACCAGCGAAACGGCAGAACTGGAACCTGGCACGGTCCTGGCCGGCCGGTACGAGATTCGCGCTGTGCTCGGCACCGGCGGCATGGGATCTGTCTACCGCGCGCACGACCGGGAGCTGGATCGACTGGTTGCGCTCAAGGTGATTCGGCCGGAACTGGCGCGAAACCCCGCGATCGTGGATCGGTTCAAGCAGGAATTACGGCTCTCCCATAAGGTCACGCACCGCAATGTGGTGCGGATGTACGACCTCTCCGAAGACGCAGGGATGCGTTTTGTGACCATGGAGCTGGTCTCCGGTCGTGACCTGCGCACAGTTCTTGAAGAGCGTGGGAAACTACCAACCGATGAGGCAGCCACTGTTCTGGAGCAGATTTGCTTTGCGCTCGACGCGGCGCATAGCCAGGGGATTCTGCACCGTGATCTGAAGCCGCAGAACGTGATGGTGGAAGAAAACGGGCGGGTCGTCGTGATGGACTTCGGCCTGGCCCGCACCATCGAAGGCGATGGCATGACCCAGTCGGGCGCCATGGTCGGCACGATGGAGTACATGTCCCCGGAGCAGGCGCTGGGCAAAGAACTCGATCAGCGGTCCGACATCTTCGCGCTCGGGCTGATCGGGTACGAGATGCTGACCGGCGCCATGCCGTTCAAGGCAGAGAGCGCCATTGCCAGCCTGCTGAAGCGGACTCGCGAGTCGGCGGCGCCACTGATGAAGGTCGATTCTTCGATTCCCGCTGTGTTGAGCGGCATCATCGAAAAGTGTCTGACCGTCGATGTCGAACAGCGCTACAAGAGCGTCGGCGAGGTGCTGCACGACCTTGAAGTCTGGCGAGGCAAAGCCGCAGCGGCGAGCCTGCACTTTAAAGCCGACGTACCCTCGACAGGCCTGAGCGGGCGATGGCTGTTCATCACGGGCGGCGGGGCTTTGCTCATTGCCCTGGTCGCCGGTATTTCCCTGGGTGTGCGGCATTTCTCTGGTTCGCAGACCACGGCGACGCCGGCGAGCGCCCCATCGATTTCGCTGGCGATCATGCCGTTCTATAACGCCTCCGGGGACTCGTCGATGGACTGGCTCGGGGCCAGCCTTGCCGAAATGCTGTCGACCGACATTGGCGGATCCTCCGCCGTGCGCATGGTTTCGCCCGACCGCCTCCAGCAAGTACTCGGAGACTTGCATCTCACAGCGAACTCCCAGGCCGACGCATCGACTTTGAAGCGAGTCGCTGAGTTCACCAATGCCCAGACCATCGTCTACGGCCAGTTCTTGAAGGCCGGCAACACGATTCGTATTAGTTCGACGGTGGTGGATCTCGCCCACGACGGAGTTCGATCGACCGTAACAACCGACGTTCCCGACCAGAACCAATTGCTCGCCAGCGTGGATAAGCTCGCAGGCCAATTGCGCGAGAAGCTGACAGCAGACCCGAACGTGCTCAACGATCTGAAGGCGCATGCCGTGCGCCCCTCGACCACATCCGTTGAGGCCCTGCACGACTACGAGAACGGACTGGCGCTGGAGCGCGCAGGCGATAACCTCCGGGCGATTGAAGCTTTCCATGCCGCCACCGAGGCGGATACCAACTTCGCCACCGGCTTCGCTCATCTGGCGCAGGCGTATTCCAGCCAGGGGCAGGACGATCTCGCGCAGTCCGCCTCGCGGACCGCGATGGAACTGGCTGCAAACCTTCCCGCCGGGGAGCGATATCGCATCGAGGCCAGCAACGCCGAAATCAACAACAACACCGAGAAGGCGATTCAGGCCTATCAGCAGCTCGCGGCGGCCAATCCGTCGGACACCGACGTGCAGTTCGCCCTGGCCCGGCTCTACGAGCAGAACGGTGACTATGCGGAAGCCCGGCAACATCTCGCCGCAGTGCTGGCGGGCGATCCCAAAAACGTGGCGGCGCTTCTCGCGAGCGGCCGGGTCGCGATTCGCGGTGGCGATGCGAAGGGCGGCCTTGATTTTCTCAGCAAGGCGCTGCCCATCGCGGTCGAGCTGAACAACCAGCAGCAAAAGGCCGCAATCCTGCAGGCGACAGGTATTGCCTACAGCCTGATGGGGCGTCCTGATGATGCACTGAATAACTTCCAGCAGTCGCTGGCGATCAAGCAGCAGATCGGCGACAAACGCGGCGCGGCAGCGAGCCTGGAGCAGGTGGGTTCACTGCAGGCTGCTGCGGGCAAAGCGGATGCGGCCCTGAAAAGCTATCAGCAGGCTCTCTCGCTGCGGAAAGAGCTGGGAGATCAGTCGGGTATTGGCAACACGCTGATCGACCTCGGGTCTTTCTACGGTAATCACGGCAAGTCGGACCAGGCGCTGCAGTACTACACCGATGCTCTTCAGGTGGAGCGCCAGCTGGGCGATGTCGCCAACCAGGCGCTTTGCCTGAACAATATCGGCTCGATCAAGGTCGATCAGGGCCACTATCAGGATGCGCTGACCTATCTGGAGCAGAGCTACGATCTGCGCCAGAAGCTGAATGTCCCCGCCGACATCGGGGAGTCGCTCCACGATCTTGCTGAAGTCAATACGAAACTGGGTCAGTACGATACCGCGCTTTCGTATTATTTGAAGGCGATCGCAGCTTACCGCAGCGCAAACGACCAGCATGGAGTGGCCATGGCCTCCGATGCGATGGCTCGGCTCTTCGCCGCACAGGGCCGCTATGGCGCGGCGCTGCACTCGATGCAGGATGCCGTCAGCATCCTTCGGCAGTCGAAGGAGATGACGTGGCTCACCGTGGAGGCCATCGGCGGCTGGGGCGATCTGCTGGCGCAGGTGGGGCGCGCTCCGGAAGGCAAAGCGAGCCTCGAGGAAGCTCTGAATGACGCCCACCAGATCAAAGACGATGCGTATGTCGCGATCGCAACCAATCTGATGGGTGACTACTACTACTACCAGGGCGACTATCCGAACGCGCGCGCGGAGTATGCGCAGGCGCAAACGATTGCCGCGAAGACAACGGACAGAGAGACACAGTTGCGATCGAAGATGAACGTGGCGAAGACGGACCTCGCTCTTGGTCGCGCAGCAGCGGCTGTTCCTGTGCTGAAGAAGCTGACGCAGGACGCCGACGCACTCGGCCTGAAGGCCGAAGCCGTGGAGTGTTCCATCTACCTGACCGAGGCCCTGATGGCGACGAAGAACGATGCGGCAGCCGGACAAACCCTCACTTTGGCGCAGGCGCGCGCGGAGAATCTGGGGCTTCGGATTCTTCAGGTCAAGGCCGATTCGCTCGCAGCAGCGCTGGCTGCGAAGAGTGGCAGGACGGCGGAAGCGCAGCGGAACCGGCAACAGGCTTCACGGATTCTGGATGCCATTGTCAAAGAAGACGGCGCCGCCAGGGCCGCGCAACGCGCGGATCTAAAGCAGCTTGCAGCCAGCACTCAATAGCCCCGTCAGCCGTCATTGGAGCCGGCCGGCCAATCTGCAAGCCGGAGAGAAGCAAGCCCGAACGTGCGGACAAGACGCCGCCAGACGGCGGGACCGACCAGTACATGCGGGCCCGTTGCTGGCAAACGCGAATCCCGGTGGCAGAACCACCGGGATTCGCATTCGTGGGTGCGGGCCGGTTTTGCGAGCCCTAGTTCCCGGTGCCCGAGAGCGATATCGCTTGAGGGCTGTTGAAGGCGTTGTCGGTTACGATCAGCGTCGCGGAGCGCGAACCCTTGGCTGCCGGCTTGAACGTCACCCCGATTGAACAGGTCCCCTTCGGCGCCAGTGGGGCCGTGCAGCCGTTTGTCGGGTGAAAGTCAGCCGCGTTCCCGCCGCTCACGCTGACGTTGCTGATGGTCAGCGACGTAGCGCCGGTGTTCGTTATGGTCACCGATTGCGGTGAACTGGTGGTTCCTGTCTTTACCTTCCCGAAGTTCAGGCTTCCGGTGCTGAACTTCGCAATCGGATTGATCACCGTGGCTGTCAACGGCACCGTGTGGGGACTTCCGGCCGCACTATCGTTGATCGTCAGCGTCGCGGTCTGCGGCGTGTAGTACGGTCCGGCGATAAACGTTACGGTCATCACGCAGCTCTTGCCGGCCGCGAGCGATTTGGGGCAAAGGTTCAGGGTGACGAATTCTTTGGAATTCCCCCCTTTAACGATCGCGATCAGCGGGTCGTGAATGGTCACAGCACCGGTACCGGTATTGGTGACGGTCACGATCTTCGTGACGATCGACCCCAAATAAAGCGTGCCGAAGTCGATGGACGAGGGATTAATGTTCAGCATCTGCCCCACTGGAATGGTGAGGATGAGGGGCGTTGCATTGCTGAGCAGGTGGGCCGTGTCGCCCAAATACTGCGCCGTGATCGTGCTCGGTCCGGTCGTGGTCGGGGTGTAGCTGCAGGTTGCTGTCGTGACCCCGGCGGTGGTGCTCACCGGACTGCTGCAGAGCAGAGTCGCTCCCGCGTAGAACAAAACGTTCCCGGTGGGCGGGGCAATCTGCGTCGCTGAACCGGCAACGGTCGCCGTCAGCAGATCGGGTTGACCCAGCGTCGGTGTCATGGAGGCGGCGCTGAGCTGAGTCTGTGTCGTGGCATTGTTCGTAACGCTGGTGAAGACAAAGTCGGAGAAGTTGAGCGTCGTGCCCTTGGACGTGCCGTCGATGTTGGCTGGCGTGTAGGACACGAAGATGTTCTGCAGGTTGTTCGAAGTCAGATATCCAGCGGTGGTGGCCGACCCGGATGCCCCGACCGCGGTTTGGGCGACGAAGGCATTCGGCGCAGACACTGAGGTGACCGTATAGCTGCCGTTGAAACCGGCCGGAGTGGCGCCAATCACGGAAACTGTTTGCCCGATCGTGACGGAGCATTCGCCCGTGCAGGTGAAGTTCGCCGTATCGCCGCTGACATTGAGGGCGCTGATCTGGCTAAAGAAGGGATCGCCCTGCAGATAGCCCGGCGAGACAGGCGTCACGCTGCTGTTAAAGACGGTCTTGACGTTGATGCACGATGCAGCGTTGGCTCCGATACAGTTCGGCACGCTGGTGACGGCAGGACACGCTACGACCTGATCCGGATGGCCCGTGACGAAGCACGAGACGGAATAAATGATGCAGTTCCCGCCTGTGTCGTCATACACCTGGCAGGCGGAACCCTGGAAGGGGGTGCCCGCAATCAGTTGCGAGAAGAGCGTCGGCGAGACCGTATTGGCCGTCACCGTCATGCTGGTGCCGGTCGTTGCAGGACCATCGCCTGGATATTGCACTCCGTAGGTGTGCGTGCCGTACGGGAACTGCGTATAGGTGGGACTGCCGGCGGGCTGCAGGGGCTGCTGCTGCGTGACAGGCGTATGAGGAGTAAAGGTCCACCCCACCAGTTCGTTTTGCTCGAACGCGGCGCCCGTTGCGGAAGTGAAACCAATGTAGGCGCTGTTCGGGCCCGATCCGGTGTCGAGCAGGTTCAGCGCCTGCGTGATGTCGTAGGGGCCGGAGAAAAGCGGGACAGAGCCTGCCACCGGTGTGACGGTTCCTGGGTCAAAGGCGGGATCGAGATAAACGTAGAGGTAATTCGCCGGGGAATCACTCGGCCCGTTGTAAACCACGACCACCTGGTGGACATTTCCGTCGGAAAGGACGACGGGCACCGGTGCGGCATTCGCCACCAGGGAAGCGTTCGGATTAGAGACCAGCGTTGGGATCTGGGTCTCGTCTGGACCGGGTAGGTAGACCTCGCAGGCAGGGCCGCTGTCCGAAGCGATGTGAGCTGCGGAGTTAACCTGCCCTGCTCCGCAGTCCTGCAGCGCAATATGATTGTCGTCGTTGAAATTGCCGTGCGCCGCCTCATCGGGGTCAAAGGAGTTGAAGTACGTATCGAATTCCAACGCGACACTGTTGTCGATGCCGCTGTATCCCAGGCACCCCCCGCCACCGCCAAGGACAGTCGGGCCGGATCCAGTTTCCTGACAGCCGCTGCTTGGATCGACGGCTCCCCCGCCATGCGCATTTTGAATCACGAAGGCGATTCCGTCCGCGGTGGCGTAGCTGTAGCCGGTGTTATCCGGGGTGAGCTTGAATTCAAACCATGCATTGAATCCGCCGGAAACGACCTGCGGTACGGAGAACCACAGGCTGCCAGCCTGGCTCGCAGCATCGGGAGTCATCTGCGTGGCCCATGTGCCGCTGCCCACCGGGTCCTGGATAAACAATGGATTGCTCATGGTGCCGGTACCGTCATTGAGGCAAAAGAGCGGATTCGCGGAAGGATTCGCGGCGGAGCAGGTATAGGAGTACTGGAGGGGCGATGCCGTGGCCGGAGTGTCGAAGTTGTAGTAGGTGATCTGCTGCGCGGAAGCGCGGACTGGCAGGAGGGCAAACAGAGTAGCGGCGGCGCACACGACAACGTGCAGGGCTTTTGCGGATGCGAGCTTCATGCCATGTCCTTCGGAGCTACTGGGAACGCTCCTGACGCAGATTTGATCCGGGGACTACTCCAACTCTGAACGCGAGAGGGAAGCCAACTGGGGAACGGCAGCTCTGCTGCGACGTTTCCGATGGGTTTAGCGCGTGGTCAGAATGATAATCACCGCGCCGGGGAAAGTGTGTAAAAATTCGTAACCGCCGCTGGTCACATTATTCGGAGAGTTAACGGGTCGACTGCGTGTTACGCAGGCGCATGCACGCGAAATTGGGCGAATTCGCGTTAACCATGCCGCGATTTTCTCCGATAACCAGAGCGTGACCAGCAGCGCGCTCCAAAATGGCAGATTCTCTGTAGCGCTGGTGGGACTGGGTTTGCTTCTGGCTCTGCCGAGCCTTGCGCGCGCGCAAGCCGCCGATCAGGATCTGATGGCGATGCCTCTGGAGGACCTGGCGCGGGTGCAGGTCTATAGCGCGTCCCGGCATTCGGAAGACGTCAGGAAGGCTCCATCGTCGGTCAGCATCATCACGTCGGAAGACATCCGCCGCTATGGGTGGCGCACGCTGGGCGAGGCGCTGCGGAGTCTGCGCGGTTTCTATACGGCGTACGACCGGCAATACACGTATTTGGGCATTCGCGGATTTCTGCGCCCTGGAGACTTCAATTCACGGATCCTTCTGCTGGTTAACGGACACCGTTACAACGAGGACGTGTACGACAGCGCGTCGTTCGACTCTGAGTATCCCATCGATCTGAATCTGGTGGATCACATTGAGGTTGTGCGGGGTCCCGGATCGTCGCTGTACGGAACCAACGCCGTGTTTGGCGTCATCAACGTCATCACGCGCCAGCCAGGTTCGGAGACGGTCGCGGAAGTGGCCGGCACCACGGGGACATTCCTGCAGCGGACAGCACGGGCGACGTTGCAGGGCCGCGTGGGTGGGGTTTCCGGATTGCTGTCGGCGACGCTGGATCGCAACCCCGGAGCGCCAGTTCTGTTCTTTCCCGAATTCGCTGTGCCGGAGACGAACAACGGCTATGCGGAGTCCAGCGATGGCGGAAGCATGCAGCAGGGATTCGCCGATCTCGCCTGGGGCGACTTTCGGGTGCAGGGAATGTTCGGCAATCGTGTGAAGGTAATTCCGACGGCCTCCTATGGCATGGTGTTCAACGACCCTGCGGATTCCGATCAGGACACGCGGGCATATGTCGATGTGAGCGACCGTCGGGGGGTCGGCAAGGGCCGGACGCTCAATCTGCGGGCTTACTACGATGTTTACAACTATGTGGGCCGGGGAGACTATGCGGAGCCAGGAAACGAGGCTCCTGTGCGGATCTACGGGAAGGCCCGCGCGGACTGGGTTGGAACTGAAGCGACCCTGACCTGGCAGGCGGGCACGCAGACGGTCATAGCCGGGGCCAGTTACGAGCAGGACATCCACGTGACGCAGCGCTCGGTTGCGGCGGAACTGCCGGACATGCTCCACATCGAAGAATCGCCCTGGCTGGTCGCGGCCTACGGAGAGATGGAACTGCACATGCTGCCGAAAACGATCCTGCACGCGGGAGGCAGGCTCGACCATTACAGTACCTTCGGCGCCGCATTCAGTCCACGGCTGGCGGCGATCTGGACGCCGGGAGACCGGACCTCAGTCAAGTACATCCTTGCGGGAGCGTTCCGGGCGCCGAGTTCGTATGAAGAGTTTTACGCCGACGGGATGACGATCGAGCCGGCATCACGGCCGCTCCAGCCGGAGCGCATCCGGTCGAACGAGTTAGTGTTCGAGCGCTCACTTGCGAAAGGAGTGCGCTTGACCGTAGACGGCTACGATGACCGGCTGGAGAAGTTGATCGATCAGAGTCCGGATTTGGCCACGGGTCTCACCTTCTTTACAAACGTTGGACGCATAAGTTCCCGCGGTCTGGAGGTGGAGCTGGAGGCAGAGCGGCCGTCGGGATGGAGCGGCCATGCCACCTATACGGCAACGGCGACGACCAACGATCTTTTGGGAAGACCACTGGAGAACTCACCCATCACGCAGGTGAAAGTGGCGAGCAGCCTTGCTCTGGGCCGATGGGTTACCGGCAGCGCAGAAGTCATGTACGTCGGCCCCATGAGGGACTATCGCCAGGGCCGTCTCGCCTCGTACGTTTTGCCGGATGTCACCTTTGCTAGCCGGCCGCTGCGAAACGGCTGGCAGTTTTCCTCCAGCCTCTACAACGTGTTCGATCGTCGCTGGTACAGTCCGGCCGGCCCCAACGATCCGCAGAGTCAGATTCAGATGGACGGACGCTCGTGGCGCATTCAGGTTGGCTATCGTTGGCCGATGCGAGGCGGCAGGAGGGAGCAGTGAAACACGTGGCCGTCTGGCGGTGCCTGGCATGGGGGCTGGTCTTCTGGCTGCCAGGAGCGGGGCCAGTCTCATCGTCGACAATGCGAGCCCAGTCGCGCGACGAGCGGGCGGTACGGGCGGCGTATGTCTACAACCTGATCAAGTACGTCGAATGGCCCGCACCGGGAAAGGACCTGACCATCGCTCTTGTGGGTGATGCCGGCACCGGCGAGGTGATTAGCCAGTTGCTGAACGGGCGAACCAGAGAGGGTCAGACGCTCCGTGTGGTGCAGCCCGTGTCGGTTGAGGCACTGCAGGGGTGCAGTGTCGTCTATGTTTCCGCTGCACCGGAAAGCGATATCCGGAAGATCCTCGAGAGAGTGAAGGGCCGGCCGATCCTTACCGTTGGAGAGAGTGACGGGTTCGCGCGCGCGGGTGGAATGGTCGCGCTGGTCAACACGGGAGATCACATTCAGATTGAAGTGAATCTGGAAGCTGTTCAGGCCGGCGGGATTCGCATCAGCTCGCGCGTACTGGGCCTGGCGACGATCGTACATTCGGCCGCGAAGGGCGGGGACGGACGATGAGCCCTCCTGTTCGCGCCAGCTTTGCGCATCGCATGACGATCCTCGCTCTCCTTGCCAGCAGCGTGTCGTCGGCGACCCTGATGGCCGCATTTCTTGGATTCGACTCGGTCAGTGCGCGCCGCCAGCTGGAGAGCCGGTTGTCGATTCTGACGAACATCGTAGGGCAGAATTCCGCAGCTGCACTGCTGTTCGACGATCGCGCCGCCGCGATGGAAGTACTCGGCGCGCTGGATGCTGAGCGGTCAGTGGTCTCGGCCTGTTTGTACGGTGTGTCGGGCAGATTGTTTGCCGAATATCAGCGCGAGAAAGCACCGCAAAGCTGTCCTGAGCAGTTCGTGCCGGCCGGCGGAACCGCTCGAGGGTTCGTGACCATGAGCCGGCCGGTAGAACGCGGTGGCGATGCGGCTGGCACGCTGGTGCTCAGGGCCGATGTGAAGGAGATTGTCGAACGCTGGCGTCAGATGCTGGAGATTACCGCGTTGCTTCTGCTGGGAGCACTGGCTGCGGGTGGGATCGCCGGCTCGTTGTTGCAACGACGGATTTCACAGCCAGTCCAGGCATTGGCGGCTGCCATGCACGAAGTGACTGAACGGCACAATTTTGGTGCACGAGTGGCGACCGAGGGCAATGACGAGATCGCGCGGCTCGGCGGTGGCTTCAACACCATGCTGGCAGAGCTGGAAAAGCGCGCCGCGGAGAAAACTGCCTTTGAAGCGCAGTTGCAGCGCCAGGCGATGAACGACGATCTGACCGGCCTCCCGAATCGGCGGCTGCTGGCCGATCGGCTGACCCACGCTCTGGATTTGGCGCGACGAAGAGGCTATGAGGTCGCCCTGCTCTACATCGATCTGGACGGGTTCAAGCTGGTGAACGACAGCCTCGGTCACGCGGTGGGGGATCAGCTGCTGCGCCAGGTCGCTGAGCGTCTGCGGTCGCGAGTGCGCTCATCCGACACTCTCGCACGACTGGGGGGCGACGAATTTGCAGTTGTGGTGAGCGGCGAGAAGGTACGCGAACAGGGAAGCGTTGCCGCGATGGCGCTGCTGGCGGTCCTGGCGCCCTCCTTCAGCGTGGAAGAGCACGAGATCACGATCAGCGCAAGCATCGGAATGAGCCTCTTCCCCGAAAATGGTTCGACCCCGATCGAACTGCTGCAGCAGGCCGACGGCGCGATGTACGCCGCAAAACGAATGGGCAAGAACCGCCTCATGGCATTTTCTGACGAACTCGGTGCATCCATACGCGAACGTCTGAAACTGGAAACTGAACTTCGCCATGCGATCGCACAGGGCGAGATACGCGCGTACTATCAGCCGGAGTTCGACGTCAACACCGGAGAACTGATGCGGTTCGAAGCACTGGCGCGCTGGATTCACCCGACGCTCGGCTTCATCTCGCCCGGCCAGTTCATTCCCATTGCAGAAGAGACTGGCCTGATCACAGCCCTCGGGCAACACATGATGGAAATCGCTTGCCGCGAGGCCATGGAATGGCAGGAAATTGCCGGTCGCGCTGTGCAGGTGGCGGTGAACGTCTCCAGCCTTCAGCTCATGAGGGAGACGTTTGTCGAGGAAGTGGCGGAGATTCTGCGGAAAACCGGCCTCGATGCGCATCGCCTGCAAATCGAGCTGACCGAGTCGGTAACTGTGAATGGTGCGGCACAGGTTGGCGCAGCCATGGGCGAACTGGCGGAACTCGGCGTAAGTCTGGCCATCGACGATTTTGGAACTGGCTACTCCTGCCTGAGCTATTTGCCCAAACTGCCCTTCGACGCGCTCAAAATTGATCGCTCCTTTGTTAGCGAACTTGGGATTCGCCGGGAGGTGGATGCCATGGTCCATTCGCTCGTGACCCTGGCCCACAACTTCGGAATGAGGGTCATCGCCGAAGGCGTGGAAACAGAAGAGCAGATGGCTCTGATCACGGAACTCGGGTGCAACGAAGTCCAGGGATATCTGCTCGGTAAACCCACGAGTGATCCGCGGGCCTGCCTGGCCAGTGCCGTCGGCAACCGCCGCTGCGGTGACAAAATCACCGCAGACACGAAGATACTGACATCAGAAACAATTTGAGGACATGCTCATCCGCCTAATTCCCCCGAGCGGAGGCACGAAGCCGAGCTGGAAGAAAGGGATGAATCAGAAGTTGATAGGCTCCTCCGCCCACCGCTCCGCCGAGCAGCGGCCCCAGGATCGGAACCCACCAGTAGCTTTGCGGTGAGGGCAACGCCGAGCCTCCCCAGCCTGCGAAGAAGCAAAAAAGCCGTGGACCGAAGTCGCGTGCAGGGTTGATGGCCCATGCCTCCAGATAGCCCATGGAAGCACCAATCAGGGCCACAAGGAAGCCAATCATGAGCGCGCCAAAGTTCGCACCCGGCGCCATCTCGTTGTATTGCTCGGTAATCGCGAATATGCCAAAAATCAGGAATGCCGTGAGAACGATTTCGTCGCCAAACGCGTGGA
>DASZYN010000121.1:0-4120 GCA_035545435.1 Acidobacteriaceae bacterium
ATCGTTCAGAAAACGGTGATCGTGAACGCTCCGCACCAGCTCGTCCAGACGACTCCGCCCTTCCGCCGGATCGTATCCCGGAATCAGGATCAGGAACTCCTCGCCCCCGTACCGTCCGATGCTGTCGTACTCGCGCAGGCAAAAAGCCAGGCGCTCCGCCGCCGTGCGCAGCACCCGATCGCCGCAGAGATTGCCCCGCGTGTCGTTGATCTTCCGGAAGTGGTCCAGATCCGCAATCACCACCGCCAGCACTTTCACATCTCGCTGTGCGCGCACCATCTCCCGCTCCAGGTGCTCCGGGATGGCCGCCCGATTCCACACCCCGGTCAGCTTGTCGTGCGTCGTTTGCCGATCGAGCTCCCGTTGCAGCTCCGCGCGAGCCTGCTGCTGCTGGTCCCGCTCCACAGTTCGCTCCGCCAGAAGGCTCGCGAGGGCGTCGTGCTCTCGCCTTGCCTTCCGGGCTGTCAGTTCCATGGCAACCCAGGCCAGCCCAACTCCAGCCGCTGCCCAAAGAAACTGCGGATGGCGAACGTGCACAATCCAGGCAATGGCCAGCACCGCCAGCACTACCGTCGCTCCAGCCAGCCTCGATCTGTTTTCCGGGAACATTCTGGTCCACCGATCCTAATCGCGCCCAGAGCGATTGAATATCCCGCGAATGAACCATGCCCTGGGACAGAACACCTCAGTAACAGTCCGCGAGTCCCTGGTGTGGTGTTTCTGAAGGTCCTTTCCCTTGTCATCCCGACCGGACCCTGAGCGTAGCGAAGGGGAAGCGGAGGGACCTGCTTCTCTTCCGCATAAAGAAATTTCGGAAACACCACACCAGGATCCCGCAACTCCATGGTCCCTGCAGGAAAACTGCCGATAAGGCTCACGACAGCTGCGTGGGGACCGGCCTGGTTGGGCCGCGCAGTCTCAGGGTGATGTTGTGGCAAAAAAGCGTAAAGGAACCTCTGCAAAGGGACATGTCAACGGCGTCGCCCACCGTGCCGCCGGAGAATACAGCTATAAAAAGGAACTGCGACGGTTACAAATAGAACTGGTCAAGCTGCAGGATTGGATCCGCCATGAAGGGCTTCGCGTCGTTGTCCTCTTTGAAGGTCGCGATGCCGCCGGTAAAGGCGGCGCCATCAAGCGCATTACCGAAATCCTGAATCCGCGCATCTGCCGCATCGTGGCCCTCGGCACCCCCACCGAGCGCGAGAAAACTCAGTGGTACTTCCAGCGTTATGTCGCGCACCTGCCCGCCGCCGGTGAAATGGTTCTCTTCGACCGCAGTTGGTATAACCGCGCCGGCGTCGAGCGCGTGATGGGCTTCTGCAATGAAGCGCAGTATCGGGAGTTCATGCACAGCTGCCCGGAATTCGAGCGCATGCTCATCCGCTCCGGCATCACCCTCATCAAGTACTGGTTCTCGGTGAGCGACGACGAACAGGAACGCCGTTTCCGCGAACGGATCGAGAACCCCACCAAGCGCTGGAAGCTCAGCCCCATGGATCTGGAATCCCGCCGCCACTGGGCCGACTATTCCCGCGCCAAAGACGAAATGTTCGCCATGACCGATACCCCCCAGGCGCCCTGGTTCGTTGTCAACGCCGACAGCAAGAAGCAGGCTCGTCTCAACGTCATCCATCATCTGCTCACTCGCATCGACTACAAGGAGCTCATTCCCCAGAAGCTCAAGCTGCCGCAGCTCGATCGCCGCAAATACACCCGGCCGCCCATGCACGAGCAGAACTTTGTTCCCGCCGTCTACCGCTGAGCGCGCACTGGCAACCCTTCGAAATATCCGGCCCGTCGCCGTCTCGGTGCAGATTCGTCCCGGCTCGCGCGGATGAGACAATATCCATCGTGCCTCGTCTTTCCAGCGGCGTTCTCGGCTTCCCCGACTTCCGCGGCTTCACCCGCGCGCTGATCCTCTGGAACCTCGCTTCCTACTTCGGCCTGCTCATCCTCGGCGTCTTCTCGGCTCCGCTCGCGAACCAGATCGCGGCCCTGCTGGCCCTTGACCCATCCCTGGTCCTCCACCACTACTGGATCTGGCAGCTTCTCACGTACTGCATCATTCACCCCGGCGGCGCCATTCTTGCCACTGCCTTTGAGCTGCTCTCGCTCTGGTTCCTCGGCAGTCTGCTCGAGTCCGGCCACGGCTCCCGCTGGCTCGCCGAGCTCTTCTTCGTCTCCGTGTTCGGTGCGGGCATCACAGCCGTCGGCCTCTATTTCGTGTTCGGCGCTGGCGCGGTCCTTTATGGATGCTTCGGCGGCATCTTCGGCCTGCTCATCGCCATCGGCGTCCTCTATGCCGACACGCCCTTCATGATGTTTCCCCTGCCCATCACCATCAAGGCCAAATATCTCGTCGCTGTCTACATGCTGATCTCGCTCGCGATGCTCTTCTCCTCGCAGCGCGCCTACGCCTTCGCCCAGCTGGGCGGCGCCCTCTTCGGCTACCTCTACATTAAGTTTTCTCCGCGCCGAGGCTTCGCCTTCGCCGGCAGCGAATCCATGTACAACCTGCGCAACCGCTACTACCGCTGGAAACGCCGCCGAGCCGCAAAGAAATTCGAAGTCTACATGCGCAAACACCGCGACAACTAGTGTGGCGTTTCTGAAGTCTCTTCACCTTGTCATCCCGACCGGACCCTGAGCGTCAGCGAAGGGGGAGCGGAGGGACCTGCTTCTCCTTCTTCACCCTGTATCCCGACCGGACCCTTCGCGCAGCGAAGGGGGAGCGGAGGGACCTACTTCTCCTTCTTCACCCTGTCATCCCGACCGGACCCTTCGCGCACCGAAGGTGAGCGGAGGGACCTGCTTCTCCTTCTTCACCTTGTCATCCCGACCGGAACCTTCGCGCAGCGAAGGGGGAGCGGAGGGACCTGCTTCTCTTCAGATCTACGTCCGGTTCCGCTGTCCCTCAACCCATACGCGCAACCCAACCGGCAGGCGAGTGACGACGCGAACCAGCGTCCTGTACTTCCAGTCCGGCACCACCAGCAATTTCCCGCGCCGCAAACCGCGTAGCGACTCCTCCACAACAAAGTTCGCGTCCAGCCACCACGACCGCGGCGCCAGCTTCGTCCGATCCCGCCCCAGCACATCGTGAAACTCCGAGTACGTGAAACCCGGACACAGGGCCTGGACCTGGACCGCCGACTTCGCCGCCTTCAGGTCCAGATAAAGACCTTCGGTAAAGTGCGTCATCCACGCCTTCGTCGCGCCGTAACTCGCGCTGCCGGGCGCGTGCACGAAACCCGCCACCGAGGCGACATTGATGATGCCGCCTGCGTTTCGCTCCACCATCGTCTTCAACGCTGCGTGACACAGCCGCACCACCGCCATCACATGCAGGCGGTGCATCTCCTCCTGGCGGCTCCGATCGGCCTGCCAGAGGTATCCCGACAGGCCGAAACCCGCGTTGTTCACCAGCAACTCCAGGTTCGGGTCGCTGCCGATCCTTTCCGCTGCCAGTGCCAGCCCCGGCTCGCTGGCAAGGTCTGCTTCCAACACCTCCACGCGCGCGTCCGATTGCTCCATTAGCTCGGACGCAAGTCTCTCCAGTCTGTCCCGACGACGGGCAATCAGCAAAAGATCGTGTGCCGCCGCCAGCTTTCGCGCAAATACCTCGCCAATCCCGCTCGACGCTCCCGTCACCACGGCTACCGGTCTTGCCATGCCACGCTCCTGCGCCGATCTTAGCGAATTCGCCGAGACAGCCCGCGCATTTGCTCCGCCCTGCTCCCATCCATACAATCAATCTCGGACTGCCTCCCTCTTATGACCGATCAGGCTGCGACCAATCCGCCACCGGTTTCGCCGGAATGGGCGAAAACCGAACTGGCACGTCACCCCCAACGGCCTTACCCCATGGACTTCATCGAGCGGATCTGCACCGATTTCTCCGAGATTCACGGCGACCGCTCCTTTGGCGACGATCCCGCCATGGCCTGCGGCATGGCCCGCTTCGACGGCCAGGAAATCATGGTGGTTGCCAACCTGAAGGGCCGCTCCACCAAAGACAAAGTGAGCCGCCGCTTCGGCATGCCCAACCCCGAGGGCTATCGCAAAGCTCTGCGCTGCATGCAGATTGCCGAAAAATTCGCGCGTCCCGTCCTCTCAC
>DASZYN010000122.1:0-3081 GCA_035545435.1 Acidobacteriaceae bacterium
TAACCCTTAATCTGGACATCGCCTTCCTGCATGATGTTGAACAGAGCCACCTGAATCTTTCCAGCGAGGTCCGGTAGCTCATTGACGGCAAAGATGCCACGATTCGCACGCGGCAACAGGCCATAGTGCATGGTCATTTCGCTGGCCAGATCATGGCCGCCCTTTGCGGCTTTGATGGGATCGAGGTCGCCGATCAGATCGGCCACCGTCACATCCGGCGTGGCGAGCTTCTCTACGTAGCGTTCATCGCGTGTCATCCATCCCAGGGGCGTCGCATCGCCTTGTTCGACGATCAGGTCCCGGCAGCGCCGGCACAGCGGTGCATAGGGATTGTCGCGAATCTCGCAACCGGCCACATAGGGCGTGTGCTCGTCCAGGAGCGCGGTCAGCGCCCGCAGAATGCGGCTCTTCGCCTGCCCGCGCAGTCCCAGCAGGATGAAGTTCTGCCGCGAGAGCACCGCGTTCACAATCTGCGGAACCACGGTGTCCTCGTATCCGATGATGCCCGGGAATATGGCCTGCTTCGATTTGAGGCGGCAGATGAGGTTTTCGCGCATCTCGTCTTTGACGGTTCGCGTGCGCAGCCGCTGTTCGCTGTAATCCGCACTGGATCGCAGTTCACCCAGCGTTTGCGGCAGACGCACTGCCCGGGAATGCTCCGCCGTTTCGGTCGTGCTCTGTCGAGTCGCCATCGATACTCCTGTCCCGTGTTGCTCGCCGGAAATTCGTGAGGACTTCACGTTGGACGCCTGAGGCGCGCCGATCGTCTCACTGTTGCTAGTGTATGGGGAAGCTGGAGTGCCCCGCCTGCCCTGCCGGCGGTTTTGAACTCAGCCGGGGCAGCATGTCGTTATAAAAGTCCCGCAACTTCCTGGTCCGATCCGCATCGGAACGACTGGCGAGGAGCTGCTGTTTGAATCCCAGATCCGACGGCAGCGCATCGGCGAGCTGAAATGCCACCGGTGTGTTCAGGTCCAGATGCAACGCGGGCGGCTGGATGCCTGCCATGTGCAGGGTCGCGAAGTGGAGGGCCGCACAGTCTTCGCGCTCGTCCCGTGTAGAACCTGCTCCCTCGTCCTCGAAGAACTCCACGTCAGCCTGCAGGAACGTTCGCGACTCGTCGAGCGCCTCAATTTCGAACCGCTGCGCGCCCTCACACAGGATGTCCATGCGCCCATCGTCGTAGCGCTGGACAACGCGCACGATTTTCGCCGTACACCCTACGATCGACATTTGTTCCCCGTCTGCCCGCACGACGCCAAACGGCCGGTCATCGGCAAGGCAGTCACCTACCATCTCCCGATAGCGTCCTTCGAAAATGTGGAGCGGCAATGCCGCGCCTGGAAACAGGACTGTGTTGAGGGGGAACAGGGGAATTCTCATGATCCTGACATTATGCTCGCCTCCCGCGTTCTCGTCTTGCACAAGTGGCGGCTACTCGGGGATTTCCATTTCATCGAGCATGGCCTGCATCTCGCGAGCGGCGTGCTGGTTGCCCGTACGTTTCGCACACGCCAGGCCGTCCACCAGCTTCTGCTTCGCCTCAGCGTCACGGCCGGCCTTCGCCAGGGTCTGAGCCGCCATGAAGTAGGCGGCGGTGTAGTCCGGATGATCCTTGAGCAATTGCGTAAACTCGGCCAGGGCTGACTCAGTTTGGCCGCGACCGGAATACTCCATCGCCAGGCCGTATCGCGCAAAGGCGTTGCTCGGATCCTGCTCGAGAATTTCTTTCAGTCCTGCTACCTTGTCCATCCGGCACCTGCTCAGATTTTCGCTGGCTCAAATTTTGGGATATGCCTGCGACGGGCCTCGGCCTCCCGCACCTCACGCCGGCGCCCCGCCTCCTCGAGGCGGCGCTTCTCGTCTTCAGTTTCTGCGAGGAGCGGCGCCACAGGCACGCGACGGCCCTGCGTGTCGATGGCCACAAACGTCAGATACGCCGATGCCACATGATGATGAATGCCGGCGATGGTGTTCTCGACCCAGACTTTTACGCCCACTTCCATCGACGTTTTGAAGGCACGGTTGACGGAGGATTTCAGGATCAGCAGATCGCCTACGTGAACCGGAGCGATAAAGTCGATGTGCTCCATGGAGGCTGTCACGACGTGACTACGCGCGTGCCGGTAGGCAGCCATGGCGCCGACCAGATCGATGAAATTCATCAGCCTTCCGCCCAGCAGATTCCCCAGCGTATTTGTGTCGTTGGGCAGGATGAGCTCCGTCATCTCTGACTGGGACTGCGCGACCGTGCGCGCCGGCTGCGCGGGACCGTTCAAATCCATGCGTCTTCTCCTTCTTCTCCAGACTACAGGCTGGGCTGCCCTCCCTGCATCCGCAGGCTTGTCCCTGTACCCTGTAGATATGGCTCATCCGCACACTCCGCAGCCTCCCACGGCGCTGCCCGGCGTCAAATCCATTGTTGCGATCGGATCCGGTAAAGGGGGCGTTGGCAAGACCACGCTCGCCGTGAATCTCGCCATCGCGCTGGCCAAACTCGGGCACCGCACCGGCCTTATCGATGCCGATATCTATGGACCTAATGTTCCTTTGATGCTTGGCACCACGCGCCAGCCGACGGTTCTGCCTAACAACCAGATTGAGCCCAACGTGGCCCATGGCGTCAAAGTCATTTCGGTGGGATTTATTTCGCCTGGTGACAAGCCGCTTGTGATGCGGGGCCCGATGCTGCACCAGATCATCCGGCAATTTCTGCAGCAGGTGGAATGGGGCGAGCTCGACATCCTGCTGGTCGATTTGCCGCCTGGCACCGGCGATGTCGTTATCTCCCTGGTGCAGACGGTTCCCCTCACCGGCGCCGTCGTTGTTTCCACGCCATCGGACGTCTCTTTGCAGGACGCGCGCAAGGCTCTTGAGATGTTTCATCAGGTCAACGTTGAAGTTCTGGGGATTGTTGAGAACATGTCGCATTTCACGTGCCCGCATTGCCATCAGGAGATCGACATTTTCTCCAGCGGCGGCGCCGAACGCACGGCGAAGCAGTTCAACATTCCTTTTCTCGGATCCGTCGATCTGGTCCCTGAAATTCGGCAGGGCGGGGATACCGGCATGCCTGTCGCG
>DASZYN010000123.1:0-1774 GCA_035545435.1 Acidobacteriaceae bacterium
CCCTCCGGGTAATTGTCGATCACCAGCTTCAGCGGCCGCAGCACGGCCATCCCGCGCGTCGCTCGCTTGTTCAGGTCATCGCGCTGTATGTGCTCCAGCATCTCAAAATCGATAACGCCGTTGGTCCGGGTCGCTCCCAGCGAGTTCACAAACGCCCGAATGGCGTCGGGCGTAAACCCGCGTCGACGAAACCCCGACAACGTCGGCATCCGCGGATCGTCCCATCCCTTCACCCGGCCCTCCTGCACCAGCTGCAACAGCTTGCGCTTCGACAGCAACGTATACGTCAGATTCAGCCGGTCGAACTCGATCTGCTGCGAAGGAAAGATTCCGAGCTGTTCGATGAACCACCGATACAGAGGCTGATGATCCGCAAACTCGAGCGTGCACATCGAGTGCGTGACATTTTCGATCGAGTCCGACTGGCCGTGTGCGTAGTCGTACATCGGGTAGATGCACCACTCGGCGCCCGTTCGGTGATGCTCCGCATGCAGGATGCGATACATGATGGGGTCGCGCAGATTGATGTTCGGCGACGCCATATCGATCTTCGCCCGAAGCACGCGGCTCCCGTCGGGAAACTCACCCGCCTTCATGCGCGTGAACAGATCCAGGTTTTCCTCCACCGTGCGGTTGCGCCACGGACTGTCCCTGCCCGGTTCGGTCAGTGTCCCGCGATACTGCCGGATCTCGTCTGCCGACAAGTCGTCCACATAGGCCTTCCCCGCCCTGACCAGCTGAATCGCCCACTCATAGAGCTGGCCGAAGTAATCCGACGCATAGCATAGCCGCTCCCAGTCGAACCCGAGCCAGCGAACGTCCTTCTGGATCGAATCGACGTACTCCTGCTCCTCCTTCTCCGGATTGGTGTCGTCAAAGCGCAGGTTGGTCTTGCCCCCAAACTCATCCGCCAGCCCGAAGTCCAGGCAGATGGCTTTGGCATGACCGATATGCAGGTAGCCGTTCGGCTCCGGTGGAAAGCGCGTCTGCACCACTGCATCGCCAAACTTCTTCAGGCGCACATCCTCCGCGATCCTGTCGCGAAGAAAATTCGGTGTCGTGGGAATTTCGGGCGTTTCTATCATGGACTCTGAATGGGCTGCCATTCTCCTATTCTTCCACGGCAGGGGGCCGTCCCCGCTGCCAGGAGGTCCTGAACATCTCAGTTCTGCGGGTCGGCCGAAGGAACATTCAGCTTCAAAGCCAAGGTTGCCTCCTGGACAGAGACGCGTTACCCTGTGGGGCTCCTGCCGTTTGAGAATGCGGAGCGCTCTCTATGCCCATGCGGCTCGCTGTCCGAACTGGCTTTGTTGCTGTTCTCCTGACCTTCTGCCTCGTTGCGACGCCCGGCTCTTCCTGGGCGCAGACATCTCCTGTCAGCACGATTTCCGCGGACGATCTTCGCCAATGGGAGCGTGACCTTCAGGCGGACCTGACGGCAGAGAAATTCGACACCCTCGATGAGATTGCCGGCCGCCTGCGCAGGGACAAGACCCGGCTTGCCGGCGGCACGTGGCAGTTGCGCGTCTTCTATGCCGCCCTCGATGTGCCGGGGAAGACCGAGCAGGACAGCGCGGAGCACATCGCGCATCTGGAACACTGGATGGCCCAGCGCCCCAACTCCATCACCGCGCGGGTCGCCCTCGCAGCGGCACTTGTTCGCTGGGCGTGGGTCGGCCGCGGGCACGACTATGCCGACGCAGTTACACCGGAGGGATGGCGGCTCTACGAAGAGCGCATGAAGGAAGCGCAGACCATTCTCGAAGGCTCGCAG
>DASZYN010000124.1:0-6083 GCA_035545435.1 Acidobacteriaceae bacterium
ACTGAAGATCGTCGCGTTGATTGTCCAGGGCTGCAAGAACAAGGAGATCGCCGTCCGCCTGAACACCACCGAGCAGGTCATCAAGAACTACCTGCGCAGTGTTTACGACAAAACCGGCGTCTCGGATCGCCTGGAGCTGGCCCTGTTCACCATCCACCATCGCATTCTGGCCGAAGCCGCACAGGCCATCGGCGACCAGATGCTGATGGGTGTTTAGAACAGACTCCGCTTCCTGGCAGAATCGCAGACCTAAGAGGCGCTGCCGTTGTGCGCAGCGCCTCCGGTTTCACGGAAGCTGTAAGGATGAGGCAGGAGCCCCCGCATCTTTGCTTCCGGGAGCGCCTGCACCCGGCTCCGCTCGGGCCGAAGCGAAACGTCCGCTTGTCCAGCACCGCCGGTCACATCGTTGCGAAGCTCTCCGTTGCACAGCAGGTTCGGAACAGCCGAGCGGAAGACCGCCTATAATCCCGCCAGCATCATGGGCGCGCGCTTCATCCCCGTATTCGTGCTTTTTATTGCTATTCCTCGAGCACACGGCGTTAAGCCCGTCACGATTGCTCAAATGGGGGAAATTCTCGACGCGAACCGAGGGCGTTCTGATACTCGCGTCGCCGGCGAAATCGCCGGTTTCAAGCTCACCGAGCGAGTGAGCGCCCGGCAGTTCGCTGCCTGGGAGGCACAGTTCCCCGGCCCTCAGACCCAGGACAGGCTTCTGGTTCTTTCAGACGAATCGGCATTTCAGCCGCTGCCTGCCTCCGAAATATCGGCCGATCCAAGCCCCGCCCTTTCTGCCGAAGAAAAAATCCTGGATGCGGCTCGGATCTACGCCAGTAAAACCATGCGCAATCTTCCGAATCTTCTTGCGATCCGAACGACAGTGCATTTCCAGAGTTCCTCCGATGACGCATTAAAGCGGGCCCGCGAGAACCCAGTTGGATCCGAAGGAGTCGACGATCTGCCGCTGTCCTTTACCGGCCAGTCAAGCGCTCCCATCGCATATCGCGATGGCAACGAGGTGGCTGTGGATCATGGACGGATGCCAGGCAGTCACGGTCTCACCACCAGAGACGAGTTCGGGCCCATCCTTACGATTGTTCTCGGTGATGCAAAACAGGGCTCGATCGTCTGGGGTTACTGGCAGCGGAACGGCAATACCCGCATCGCTGTCTTTCGATATCGCGTGCCTGCAGAAAAATCCCATTACCTGGTCAATTTTCCTGAGGGCGGCCTCATCCGATTGCGTCCCGCCTACCATGGCGAGATTGCGATTGATCCCGAGACTGGAAGCATTCTCCGCCTCTCCATTGTTTCCGACCCCAAAAGGCTTCCGGAGCCGGCGATCGGCGTCGTGGTTGAATACGGCTCGGTGAACCTGGGTGACCGGCCCTATATCGTGCCGCTTCACGGCATTGCCTTAGGCAAGGTGCCCATCGGTTCCATTCCTCGACAGGATGGCTCGGCCATCACTCCGGTGCAGACCTTCCTGAACGACATTGCCTTCAGGAGCTACCAACTGTTCCGCGCTGACTCTCGCATCCTGAGCCCCGAGGAATCGAGACAACTCCGTGAGGAGGTTCCCGCAGCGGGATCTCCAGGTTCACCGCAGCATCCTTAAATCGTCACTTTTGTCAGGAACACTCCTGGCGTGACCCGGGCCGCCAACGTCGAAAACGATGCTGAGCCGATTGCCAAATCGGCCGTGACACGGTTTCCCGAACACTCGGCCTGTGACTCGCGACCTGCGCTCTGAACCCCCGAGCTACAGCTTCTCCCCCACGGCCTTCGCCTGCGTGAACAGGTACAAATAATCCGGCCCGCCCGCCTTCGAGTCCGTGCCGGACATGTTGAACCCGCCGAACGGATGCGCGCCCACCATCGCCCCCGTGCTCTTGCGATTGAAGTACAGGTTCCCCACGTGAAATTCCTGCCGCGCGCGATTCAGCTTCACGCGGTCCGTCGAGTAGATCGAACCCGTGAGCCCAAACTCCGTGTTGTTGGCGATCGCCAGCGCATCCTCGAAGTCGCGCGCCTTGATCACCGCCAGCACCGGCCCGAAGATCTCTTCCTGCGCAATGCGCGCCTTTGGCGCCACATCCGCAATCACCGTGGGCTGCACGTAGTAGCCCTTCTCCGGCGTCTCCACCATCGCCCCGCCGGAAACCACGCGTCCTTCCTTCTTCCCAATCTCGATGTAGTTCAGGATCGTCTTCATCGCGCCTTCGCTGACCACCGGCCCCATGTTCGCGTTCCCGGCGGGATCACCCACTTTCAGCTCCGCGACCTTCTCCCGCAGCCGCTCGACGAACGCATCGTAGATTGGCTCCTCGACAATCGCCCGCGAGCACGCCGAGCACTTCTGCCCGCTGAATCCGAACGCCGAAGCCACCACACCCGCCACCGCCGCGTCGAAATCCGCATCCGCGCTCACGATGATCGAGTCCTTGCCGCCCATCTCCAGTATCGTCCGCTTGATCCAGATCTGCCCCGGCTGCGTCTTCGCCGCCCGCTCGTGAATGTCGAGCCCGACCTCCTTCGATCCTGTGAACGCGATGAAGCGCGTCTTCGGATGCGCCACCACAGCATTCCCAAACGACGCGCCGGACCCCGGACAAAAATTCACAACACCCGCCGGCAGCCCCGCTTCTTCCAGAACCTCCATGAAGCGCGCCGCGATCGTCGGCGAATCGCTCGAGGGCTTCAGCACCACCGTGTTCCCGCTCACAATCGCAGCCGACGTCATCCCCGCCATGATGGCGAAGGGGAAGTTCCAGGGCGAAATCACCGCGCCTACGCCGAGCGGAATGTAGAGCAGCTCATCGCGTTCGCCCGGATACTGAATCGGCGGTGTCGAAGCGGCCAGGCGCAGGGCTTCGCGCGCGTAGAACTCCAGAAAGTCGATCGTCTCGGCGACATCGGCGTCCGCCTCCGCCCAGTTCTTGCCGACCTCATAGGTGAGCCACGCGCAGAACTCGAACTTGCGCTCGCGAATGATCTCCGCCGCACCGAACAGCAGCGACGCGCGTTCTTCGACCGGCGCAAATCGCCACGTCTCAAATGCCTTCAGCGCCGCCTGCACGGCCTGCTCGGCATGCTCCGCTCCGGCCTTCTGATGCACGCCGACAATCTGCGCCGGCCGAGCGGGGTTGAGCGACTCGATCTTTGCGCTGGTTTTGAGCCGCTCCCCGCCGATGATCAGCGGATACTCATGCCCCAGCTGATCGCCGACCCGCTCCAGCGCGCCACGCATGGCGCGCGCATTGTCGTGCTGCGTGAAATCGATGAACGGCTCATTGCGGAACGCGCCCTGTGGCTTGCGCGGCAGGATAACGGTGGAGCTTTCAAGGGTAGCCATAACAGCTCAGTTTAGTTCAAACCGAGGCTGGCGATGGTTTCTGTTGGCTACTGGCTACTCCCTGCCGTTTTCAGCTCGCCCAGCGACCCGAGCGGCTCGGCTGCAGCGATCCGGCGTCCTTCGCCGACTCGTTGCGCTCCTTCGGTGTCTCGAATTTGCGCCCGATGTCCGTTTCCGAAAGGGCCTTCTGCATCAGATCCGCCCACGGGTCCACGTCGACGACCTTCTCCGTCACCTTGTCCTGATGGAACGCCCCCCGGGCGGTCGAGCTTTCATCCGATTCGGCCACAGCGCGGCTTTCATTCGGCTGGATCGCAGGAGCGTTCTCCGCCTCGCTGGCCGGCGCAGGCTCAACCGCAACGGTATTCTCCGCTCGCGCCGCATTTCCCAGCGGACCCGGATCCCAGGTAAACGACGCCCTCCGGTTCTGACCTCTGTCCGCGACCGGCGCCGGTTCCGGCTCAGGCTCAGGCGTGGGCACAATCGCGGGCGCCGGCCCATCCGATGTAATGAATCGCCCAAACGACACGCTGTCCTCGGCATAGACCGTCTCATCCTCACGGCCACCGGAGATCATCGCCATCAGGAGCAAGTAGAGCAACCCGCATCCCACGCCCACAGCCGCCGCGGGCCACCACTGCACTGGCGCGGCAACGCCGGCGGCTTTTTCCATCCGAAATGGATTGGCTAAGGACGGATCCTCGATCGGCTCGGATGCTGTGGAAGACGAAGAGGCTCCCTGCGAACCAGCTGCCGTGGAAGTCTGCGAAGCAGGCGCCGGCGTACCCGCTTTCGTCAAATCGCTTTCCGAAATGGCGCTCGAACCCGAACCCTTCGCTGTTGGCGTATTGCTGTCGTTCGCGCTTGTCGAAGCTGGCGCTGGCGTCGCCGCACTCGGCTCCGTACCCGCGCCGCCTTCCTTCTCGATCGCCGCGCGCTGGGTCTGCACCACGGCGATCGCATGCGCCAGTCCCTCCCGCTCACGGCGCAACTGGCTCGCGCTCACTCCAACGCTGCCCCGTGAGAAAACAGAGCCGAGCGCCTGCTGGATAGCGCCCAGATGCTGTCCAGTTCCGTCATTGCCATATTGCGCCCGCAGATCGGCGACCTTCTTCTCGGCCTCAAGGACCTGCGCCTTGAGCAGGTGCTGCTGCTCCGATTGTGCGTAGGCGTGGCCGCGCGACGAACTGCCGCCTTCCTCTACCTGGTGGCTCGTCGAGGTCAACTGCTTCTGCAATTGATCGAGAGCGGCCACAAGAGGCCCGGCGCTTGCCGAATCCTCACTGTTGCTCGTTGCTGTGACCGGCTTCTTCGCCGGTACTGCGGCCGGAGCCGGCGCCGCCTTTGCTGCTGGTGGCTGCTGGGCTGCCGGTTGCGCGGGAGCCGTTGGCTCGGTCAATGTGCCGGGGGCGTCCGGCGAAGGGCTCCACGCCACCAGAGCATTGGCTACCTGATTGGCGGTCGCGATCGCCTTCGCCGCGTCCGCATCCCGGAATCGCACACCCAGAACCTGGGGTGAGGGTTGCGTCAGTTCCAGGCGCGAGCGAAACTCGCCAACCCGGCTCATCATCGCGGATGTCGACAGATACGACGGCTTCGAAAGATCCGCGATCCTCTGATCGCTCAGCACCGAGTTTGCGAAGACAATGGCCGGCTCGCTCGCATGGACGTATCCCGCATCGAGCCGGCGCGCCGCGTGAAGGCTGAAGGACAACTGTGCGGTCGCGGCCGTCTCGACCGCCCGTCGTTGAAGCCAGATGTGAGCCCCGTAGCCAGCCGCTGCGGCCAGCAATACTGCAGTGAACTTGTTCCCCAGGGAAACAGAAGAAAAACGCATAAAACTCCTCTCGCATCGTGCATGAACGCCGCCGAACGTATCGGAGACCGAGGCGATTTCTTCCCGGCGAAGCAAAGGCTGGCGCGACTTACAAATTGCAGGGCCCAACCTGGATTGGAAGAAAGAATGAGGCCGGTCGTTGTCTGGCGTGCCTGATCTGAATTCCGCGATGCACGCAAACTTCTGGTACCAAAACAACTTACTTCACGATACGCCGGGACGCACAGAGGCGCCACCCCGTGCCACGAACCGGGTTCGGATCCCGAGCCTAGCTTGCCGTCAGTGGCCTTTATATTCCCTGAATAATTCCGGGAACTGCTGGCGCAGCGCCTCGACCTTCGGCCGATCGCACACCTGAATGTACGGATTGTCAGGATTGTGCAGCGCGTAGTCCTGGTGGTAATCCTCAGCGCGATAGAAGCCCTTCAGCGGCGTCACCTCAGTCACAATCGCCCGCGGAAATATCTTCGCCGCATCGAGCTGCGCAATGTAGGCCTGCGCGATGCGCTTCTGCTCTTCGCTGGTGTAAAAAACCGCCGACCGGTACGACGTGCCGACATCCGGCCCCTGCCGGTTCAGTTCCGTCGGATCATGCACGACCGAGAAAAATATCCGCAGCAGCTGCCCATAGGTGATCTTCGACGGGTCATAGACCACCTCCACCGACTCCGCGTGTCCCGTTGTCTCCGTTGTTACCTGATCGTAGGTCGCGGTCGCAGCCGATCCGCCGGTATAGCCCGCGGTCGTATCGACCACGCCTTTCACTCGTTCGAAGACCGACTGCACGCCCCAGAAGCATCCCCCGGCAAAGACCGCCTTCGCTTTGCCCGAATGAGCCGCGAGCGCGACATCTGCATGCGCAGCAGGAATCGGCGCGCGGCCCGCAGCGCTGGC
>DASZYN010000125.1:0-11281 GCA_035545435.1 Acidobacteriaceae bacterium
AGGAATAAGAGCCGGACTGACGACGGCAAAGTTGGCGGAATGAAGCCCTTCAAGAACGCCGGTCTGCTGGAGGCGGCCGAGGAGGCTGCTGTAAAGCGCACGGCTCTCGCCGGCTTCCTGACGGGCGAGGCGCAGCGCAACGGCATTGCCTGTGAGCTGCGAGGCAAGGTTCTTCTGCTGCGTGAAGGCGTCGCGGGCGGAGTTCTCGGCCTGCAGGGAGACTTCGAAGTCGGTGCGGGCGCGGTCGGCGAGGCGGCGGACTTCTTCCTGGATGGAATTCTGGATGCTTTCGAGGTGAGCGCGTTGCTCGGCGAAGGCGGGCCAGTTCGCACCGTAGCGATTGGATGACTCGGCGATCTGACTTTTGAGAGTGGACTCCTGAGCGCGGAGAGACTGCAGGAGGGCGAGGGAGTTCTGGGTGTTGGTGCCGGCATCGGGATTGCCGGCGAGTCCGGAGATGGCTTCGGGATCGCCCCTCTGGACCGTGCGCCATATCGCTTCGCGCACGATCCGGCTGGATTCGGCGGCGGAAAGAGCGGAGTTCAGCGAGTCGAGACGGGCCAGCACGGGATTGTGTGCGCCATCATCGCCAAAATCGCCGGAAGCGCGGTCGAGGGCGGTGGCGCGGGCGTCCAGAGCGTCGGTCTGCTGTTTGAGATCGGTGAGCTGAGTAGTAAGCCAGGAGGCAGATTGTGCGGCGGCGGCGGAGCGCGATTGAAAGCCATAGTCAGAAAGCGCCTGAACGATGCCATTCGCGATAATGGCGGCGCGTTCGGGGCTGGGATCGGAATAGCTGATGGCGATCAGACGCGTGCCGGGTTGCGTAGCAATCCTGCGATGCCTTGCGAAGATCCTGAGCGCGGCAAAGCGGCGATTGGGCGCGTCGGCGAGCGGAACGGTGAGCGGTTCGACCGGGGGACGCCAAAAGAAAAGCTTGCGGGCGACACCGGATGGCCTGGAGTGCAGAGCAGAGTAGTCAGGCGTGGTTTCGAGTTGCAGACGGCGGACGACGTCCAGGGTGAGCGCGTCGGACTGCAGGATGCCGATTTCGGTCTGGAGAGTGAGATTGTCGTCGAAGGAGTCGTTGGTTTCGTTGGAGGGACGATCCGCCGTGGTGTTGTCGAGGCCAAAGGCGCCGTGGGAATCCTTGTGGACTTCAATGATCGCGGTCGCGCGGTACCGCGGCGTGGCCGAAAGCCAGTACAGAAAGGCTGTGCCACAACACAGTGCGAGGGAAGCGAGGATCCAGGCGCGGCGGCGCACCAGGATGGCGACGAGATCGACCAGAGTCCACTCGATCGGCGGCTCGCCAGGAGTCTCATGCAGCGGCAGAGCAACGCGCGTCATGGCTTCGGCTCCCGAACTGAAGTGGGTTTAGCCATTGCGAAGCAGTACCACCGATCCGTCGAAGTCGAAGCTGAAGTCCATCTCGGTGAGTCCGGCGCGGAGCATGGTGTCGCGAAGGCGGCGGCGGTCCTGGGTGTGCAGCAGGAGAAAGCCGCTGCCGCCGGCGCCGACGAGTTTGCCGCCGGTGGCTCCGCCGTCGGAGCGGGCGAGATCGTAGAGCGAGTCGATGCGGCTGCTGGACATGTTTCGCGCTCGATTGCGCTTGCGCATCCAGTGTTGGTGCATGAGGCTGCCGAATTCGGCGACCTGACCAGCTTCGAGGACGCTGCGAATTTCCCGTCCGAGCATCCGGGCGAAGTGCAGGCTGTCGATCATCGCTGGATTGCGCGCCTCGGAGAGACGCTTCTGCTCGCCGAGCAGCGATGATGCGCTGCGAAGCTCGCCGAGAAAGAAAAGCATGAGGGAATCGCGGAGTTCGCGGAGGGATTCTTCCGGCATGCGCAGAGGCGTTACGCGGACGTCACCGTCAGGAAGATATTCCTGGCAGAGCAGGCCGCCATAAGCGGCAATGTACTGATCCTGCTTGCCGACCGGCTCGCCGAGGCGATTCATCTCGATGTCGATTGCTTCCCGGGCCAGCGCTTCTGCGGTGACGGGCTGGCGCTGCCAGGCGTAAATGGCGTGGAGAAGACCCACGAGGAACGTGCCCGAAGAACCGAGCCCGGTGCCGGCGGGGACGTCGGCGACACTGACGACCTCGAGCGGCGCAGGTGCACGGTGCGTACGGAGCGCCTCGCGCATCAGGGGATGACGGATCTGATCGCAGGTGTCGGTGTGTTCAGTTTCGGAGTACTTCAGGAAATAGCCGGGCAGGAAGCTGCGATTCATCGAGATATAGACATATTTATTGATGGCTGCAGAGATGACGAAGCCTCCACCGTTCTCCTGGTAATACGAAGGGAGGTCCGTGCCACCGCCGCCAATGGAGATCCGCAGGGGTGTACGCGTCATGATCAACGTCACACCACCTGCGTATCCCGCTGCGGGGGAGGGGCGCTCTGCCTTGCAAAAGAGAGGACTCGGCGCACGCGCGGAGAAGCGGCGACGACGGACTCGGTTTCGCGCATGCCGGCGAGGGATCCGATTTCGTAGAAGCGCTCGGAGGTTTCGTATCCGGCGAGAAGCGAATAATCGGCGAGGCCGCTCCACACGTCGCCCAGGTCAAAGGATGGAGTGCTCCAGTGGGCGAGGACGCTGGTGTCGAGCGCGTCGAGGCCGTAGTCGATGTGGTGCATGGCGGGAGAGGGATGGCGTTTGTCGTAGCGGACAACAGAACCTTTGCGGAACTCGACGTTGCTGGCGCCCCATCGATTCTCATTGCGGAAGACGGTCATCATGGCCGGCTTGCCGGAGTCCAGAAAGGCGCGCCAGAGGGGCTCGATAGGCTCGGTAAGCCAGCTGTCGCCATACATGACAAGGAAGCGCTCACCGAGCAGCGGCAGGGCCTTGAGGAGAGCGCCACCAGTGCCGAGCGGCTGTTCCCCATCATGGCTGTAGGTAATGGACAGGCCGAAGCGACTGCCATCACCGGCGAAGTCCTCAATCTGGTCGCCGAGGAAACCACAGCAGAGCACGACTTCGCGGATGCCGCCAGCGCGAACGAGACGGAGCTGATGCGCCAGGAACGGCTCGCCCGCGATCCGGATGAGCGATTTGGGCATGAATGAGGTGAGGGGACGCAGCCGGGTCGCCAGGCCTCCGACAAGCAGGGCAAGACGCGGGGGCCAGAGGGACTCTCGATGGAGGTAGTCCTTCATGATCTGGCGTCGGTTGCTGGTGGAATCAGAGAAAGGCGCAGGGCCGCACGCCCCCATGGCCAACACGGAAGGAGACGGGCCCCAGTCAGTTGTGAAGGATGCGATCATCGGCGATCAGCTCCTGCAGGGATTGGCGCATGGCTTCGCGGCTGTTCCGTTTTGGGAACCAGCCGAGAGAGCGGATGCGAGTGGAATCGAGACGGACGACCGGGACATCTCCGCGCCAGCCGCGGGATCCGCCGGTGTATTCAAAGGTGGGCCGGTCGAGATCGAGAGTTGCAACGGCCAGTTCGGCGATTTCGGTCACCGTGACAGCATCGTCGGTAGCGACATTGAAGACAGAAAAGGCACCCCTGGCCAGCTTTGCGGCACAGAAGGCGGCGTCGACAACATCGGTGACGTGAATGTAAGGCTTGCTCTGGTTACCGTCGCCAAGGATGCGAAGACGCTTGGGTTTGGCACTGAGGCTGCGGAGGAAATCGAAGCCGACGCCGTGGGTCTGCCGGGGTCCAACCACATTGCCGAAACGGAAGGCACAAGCGCGAAGGCCGAACATCGAGCAATAGCTGGCGATCAGGGATTCGCAGGCGAGCTTACTTGCACCATAGGTGGAGACAGGAATGAGGGGTGCGTGGTCCTCGACGACGGATTGGCTGCCCGTATCACCGTAAACGCCGCTTCCGGAGGCGTAGAGGAGGCGATGGACGCCGGTCCGGCGCATGGCTTCGACCACATTGTTCGTGAGCAGGGTGCCGCGATAAAAATCGATCTCCGGGTTCTCGGCGGCCGCTGCGATGTTGGGATTGGAGGCGAGATGAATGACCCAGTCATGGCCTTCCATGGTGGCAGTGAGGGCGTGAACATCACTGGCGTCGGCGCGGATGATTTTAAGGCGTGGGTTGCGAGCGTGCGGCTCGCAGTGCCACTCGCGCCCGGACGAGAAGTTGTCGAAGACGGTGACGCGGCGGGTCATATCCGACCTCAGGAGCGCGTCAACGAAATGGCTGCCGATGAAGCCGGCGCCTCCAACAATGAAATAGCTGCCCTCCGAAAGGAGCATTTTGATCCTCTGCTGATTACGAACGAGTGCTGCTGATTCCGTTGTGAAACTGGCTGGGGCTTTCTGACCCAGAATGAAACTGCGAGCTCTATGTTTGAGTGCGAACGAGGCATATGGCAACAGTTTCTGTGATTGGGGACATTACAAAGGTCAGAGTTATAAGAAGGTTATGGCCTGTTCGCGCCATTACCTGGGGCATGGGAGAACCGCAATCCACAGGACGAAGTTAACTCCGTCCCATTTATAAGTGGCTCCGTAGTTGTCCGAATTCAGGCCGGCAATCGATGGCAGTTTGTTGCGCCGGCCCTGAGCTGCCTATGGAGACAAGAGAAGCTGGGCTCACTGTGGGGATGCCGGTCTGCAACGGAATGCCGTGGCTGCCGGAAGCGATGGACAGTCTGCTGCAGCAGACGACGAAGGCCTTTCAGATCCTTGTGATCGTGGATGGCGGATCGGATGATAGTGCGACATGGCTGAGAAATCTTGAGAACAGGCTGGCACGCGTGGGGTTCCCGTGGCCACGCCTGCGGGTTCTGGAGCAGGAGCATGCAGGAATAACAGCGACTCTGAATCGGCTGCTGTACGAAACGCGCACGCCCTGGCTGGTGCGCATGGATGCCGACGACGTTTCTTATCCCACGCGCCTCGAAAGACTGCAGATTGCAATCGAGGAACATTCCGATGCGGGGTTGATTTACTCGCTGGCGGACTATTATCCGCAGGACCGGTGCGCGGGAAGGTTCCGTTGCTCGCGGGGAACACCGGAGGAGCTGCAGGCTATGGTTCGCAGCGGCTATCTGCTGTCGATCTGCCACTCCTCGGTAGCGCTCAACGTGGAGAAGGTTCGATCGGTTGGAGGATATCGGATGAATCTCCATGCAGAGGATGCCGACTTATGGTGGCGTCTGGCGCTGCGATACAAGATCCATTTCATTCCGGAGCCACTGGTGGGGTTCCGCATTCATCCGCGAAGTGTCAGCTCAAGCAATCTTGAGACGCAGCAGCTGGGCGGTGTGTACGTGCAGTATTTGCTGCTGTCCGAGTTGTGGGGTAAGAAGCCACGGGCGTTCGGAGAGATCGCAGAGGCTTTGGGCGAGTTTGTTCAGCCCGCGGCATTCGAGGCCAAGGAAGCGCTGCGCAAATTCAATACACTGCTGGCGGAGAAGCGCTATGTGCGCGGACTTGGAGCGCTGGCTCACGCATTTCATGCATCTCCTGGATATGTCTCGCGGCGAGTGCGGGAAGAATTCCGTCCGGCAGCCATCGGCAACGGCGTTGCGCCCGCGAAATTCTGGCAGCGGAAGGAAGAGCTGTGGGCGTGATCGGGGATCTTTCAGCTCCTGGCACAGACGCTGGAACGGAGACGGCAGCCCGTCTGCCGTTTCCGCCGCGATTCCTGCTGGGCAGGATTCCGGTCGATCGGATCACGATGGACTACGCCGCCGTGCTGCTGGTCGAAGCCCTGCTGCATCGGGGCGCCTTGCCGCCGCTGACCGTGGTTGGGCCGAACGCTCACCTGGTAACGATGGCGGAGCGCGATAGCCGTTTTGCGGAAGCCATGTGCGATGCGGATTTGGCGGTGCCCGACGGGGTTTCCGTCGTGATGGCATCGCGGTTCCTGGGTTTCCCAATTCCGGAGCGAGTGACCGGTGGCGACCTCATGGAGCGGATGTGCGCGGAAGCGGCGCACTATGGCTTTCGGGTGTTTTTTCTGGGCGGTCTTCTCGGCGCGGCGGCGATGGCCGCACACCACTTGTGCAGCCGGTACCCGGGGCTTCAGATTTGCGGGACCTATTGTCCTCCGGTGGGATTCGAGCATGATCCATCCGAGATGGAAAGGATGCGCAGAGCGATTGCCGATGCGACACCGGATCTGATCTGCGTGGCCTTTGGAGCGCCGAAACAGGAGATCTGGATGCAGCAGAACCGGGAGCAGTTCCACGTGGGCGCCATGATGGCAGTGGGTGCGGCTCTGGATACCCAGGCAGGACTGCGGCGAAGAGCGCCCCGCTGGATTCAGGCCATTGCGCTGGAGTGGTTGTTCAGGCTGGCGATGGAGCCGCGGCGGTTATGGCGGAGGTATCTGATCGGCAACGCGGAATTCGTTCTGCTCGTGCTTGGGCAGTGGATGCGGGAGCGATGGGCAGGATTACGCCGATGGCTCGCGCCGGCGATTGCCATCCGCGAAACAGAAAATCCGGGATCGACAGGAATGGGCCATGAAGAAGATTGAGGACTTACGCATTCGGCTGTTCAGTGACGGAGCAGACTTCGCCGGAATTATGGAGATGTATTCACGGCCCTGGGTTCGTGGATTTACAACGAATCCGACGCTGATGCGCAAGGCTGGCGTGCGGAACTACGAAGCGTTTGCGCGCTCGCTGCTGCGCGCGATACCGGATCGGCCGGTGTCCCTGGAAGTGTTTGCCGATGACGAAGAGCAGATGGAGATGCAGGCGCTGACGGTGGCGACCTGGGGTGCAAACGTCAACGTGAAGATCCCCGTCACTAACCGCGCCGGTGTGCTTCAGACCCGGCTGATTCGCACTCTCAGCGAGGCGGGAGTGGCCGTGAACGTGACCGCCATTCTGACCCTGGAACAGGTCGAACAGGTGGTTGGCGCTCTGGCGGCGGAGACGGGGGCGATCGTGTCGATTTTCGCCGGCCGCATTGCGGATACCGGCGTTGATCCTGTTCCGGTCATGGCGGAAGCGAAGCGGATCCTGCGCTGGCGGCCTCGCGCGCAATTGTTGTGGGCAAGCCCGCGAGAGGTCCTGAACGTGTTTCAGGCCGAGGATGCGGGCTGCGACATCATCACTCTGCCGCCGGAGATGCTGCGCAAACTGGAACTCGTGGGCCGGGATCTAAAGCAGTACTCGCTGGAGACCGTGGAGATGTTTCATCACGACGCGCGGGCTGTGGGTTACGTGATCGATACCAGCGGTCTGGCAGCTGCGAAGGCCAGCGGACAACCTGCCGGCAGAACGGTCGAGAATAATTTCGGCCGCTTCCGCGAGATCACGTGCGATGTAGTCGGCGCAGGGATCGGGTCCGCATCGACCGGCGTCGAAGCGTGATTCCGGTTCGATCACGCGGATTGTCCGGGTACCCGCAGCGCGGCCGCACTGCGTGTCCGTTGGCTGGTCTCCGATCATCCAGGACTCGGCCAGGGTGAGGCTGAAATCCTCAGCTGCCTGCAGGAGAAGTCCCGGAGAAGGTTTGCGGCATTCACAGATTTGCGAATAGCCTGGCGTGAGGCCTTTGGGGTGATGGAGGCAGTAGCCGAAGCGCAGGAACTGTATCCCTGCGGCGGCCATGCGGGTGACGAACTCCTGGTGGATGCTTCGGAACGCTTCGTAGCTGGACTTACCAAGAGCGAAGTTGGGCTGATTCGACACAAGGATGAGGGGATAGCCTGCGTCCTGTAGGTGCAGCAGAGCGGGAATCACCCCATCGATCAGGCGAAAGTCGCTGGACGCAAGCGGTGCTTCCAGTCGGCGGGTCGCAGGGTTGAGCACCATGGCGTTGAGAACGCCGTCACGGTCAAGAAAAACGGCGGGGCGAATCATCGCGCGGATTCCCACTTCATTGGGTTGGCTCGCAGCCGCGGGTGGGAAACGATCAGGTGCCAGATAACCGCCTGGAACTCCTCGGTGTGGGGAGTGACCGTTTCCGGCGATAACGTGGGAACGATCAGGCACGCATCGGCGAGCTGAGCCGTGTAACCGCCATCGCGTCCGACCACACCCAGGATGCGTGCGCCTGCCTCGCGGGCGAGATTGAGACTGGCGACGAGATTCGTGCTGATGTGGCGCTCGACGCTGCCCCCGCCGACAGAGAAGATGAAGACGGCATCGCGAGAGGAGAGACGGCTGCCGCGGAGCCAGTTGGCGTAGCAGGTTTCCCATCCGTCATCGTTGATGCGGGCGGTCAGCTCCGAGACGTTGTCCGTCGGGGTATAGCATTCCATGCCGGCGATCTTGCGGAAGTCATTGACTGCATGTCCGGCGTGCCCGGCCCCGCCTCCGACCCCAAGGAAGAAGAGGCGGCCTCCCTGGGCGCGGACCTCGTGAAGGAGATCGATCATGCGATCGATGACGGTCGTATCCAGGTGGGCGGCGAGCGCGGCAACTTCGGACAGGTAGACGGAGGTGTAATCCATAAGAGGCACGGTTGAGACGATCAGGATGAGGAGCGCCGCAGGATCGGTGTCGAGGTTTTACGGCTGAACACGAGACGCAAACCGGGCGCAGGGTCCGAAGCCGCCCGTTTCCTGAGAAAGCCCGCACGAAAGAAACGGCGAACGCGAACTGGCACGAATGCAAAGATCAGAAAACTGACGAGCGAACGGAATTCGGGAGCGCCTTCCTGGAGAAAAGCATGCAGCAGGCGAAATTTCGCAAGCCACCCGGCACGACTTGCCTGGGCCCTCCACCCGCACTGAATGGCGACAAACCAGGAAAACGCCCGTGGAGAAATCAGGGAGCGCACGCTGCGAATCCAGGAAAGAGAATTTTTCCAGGCGGGATCTCTGCCGACGGTTGACCGGCTGTCCTCGACACGCCAAATGGCGAGAGGCTGGCGAACCATGGACAGGCCCACGCCTTTGTAAGACGCGACCCGGATAAGCCAGTCCCAGTCCTGATGCATGGGCAGACCGGCCCGAAATGGAACCGCGATTAGCAGGTCGCGCGGCGCCAGCAGGGTGGAGGTCTGCATCACCCCCCCAGGGTCCCGCAGCGAGGCACGGCAGAATAAGAAATCGGCGATCGCCCTCGGGGCTTCGTAAAGCTGCTCGGGCAGAACGCGGCTGACCGAGGGGGATTGCGCGATCAGGCGGCAGGACACGACCGGAAACCAGTCGGGCATTGCATGCGCCGCGTGCATCTGGCGCTCAATTTTCTCCGGTAGCCATTCGTCGTCGTCGTCCAGGAAAGCAATCCAGTCGCCGCGAGCCACACGAACGCCCACGTTGCGAGCCTCGGAGCCGCCGCAGGGTTCCGGCAAGACGACGACGCGCACGCGAGGATCCGTGATGGCTTTCAGGGAGAGAACGGTTGCGGGGTCCGGGCCATCGACCACGACGATGACTTCGATCGGAGACCAGGTCTGGCGCAGCGCGCTGCGAACGGCACATGCAAGCAGCCGGGGGCGGCCATGCGTGGGAATTACAGCAGAAACAATCGGGTAACTCGCACCTGGAAAGCTATCAGACATCAGAACCACACGATAGAAAGTCGGATCGTTGTTCTGAGAGTAGTTCTGTCAGCACGACGACAAAAGATTACGGGCGAGTTCGGATTCACCGAAGTAACGCCACGTGAAGATGGTTGGATGTGATAGGACCGCGCCGGAGAATCCGGGCAGACAGCATGAAAGTCCGGGGGCCGCACGCCGAAGAGAAGGGTGCGGCCCGCACGATGTCAGCGGTTCATGTTATCGAATACCGAACCGACGATGCCGCCGAGCAAACCGGCCTCCGTGCTTTGCCGCACCTCGCGTCCCGCGGGCATATATTCCTGCAGTTGATGAGCGAGGCGGGAAATGGGCAGCGTCTGCAGCCAGATGCGACCCGGCCCGGTCATGGAGGCGAGGAAGAGGCCGTCTCCGCCGAAGATCAAGTTTTTTATGCCGCGGACCATGGTGATCTGGAACGAGACGCTCGCAGTGAAAGCGCCCACATGTCCAGGATGCACGAGCAGAGTTTCTCCCTGCTGGAGATCGCGGGTGACAACCTCGCCGGAGAGTTCAAGCCAGGCCAGTCCCTGGCCGCTGATCTTCTGCAGCAGGAAGCCGTCGCCGCCGAAGATGCCGGCGCCGAGCGACTGCTGGAAGCCGACGCCGATCTGAACACCGGCGGTGGCGCAGAGAAAACCATGGCGATGAACCATGTAGTCGTACCCGGGCACGACTTCAACCGGAACGATGTGACCCGGTACCCGTGTGGCAAAGGCCAGTTCAGCATTGCCGCCCGCAGCGCGGTATTCGGTCATGAACAGGCTGCCGCCGCCGGCAACACGCTTGATGGCGCCGAAGATGCCGCCGCCCCCGGCGAATTGGGTATGGGTTGTCATCTGAACGTTGGCAGACATCCAGGACAACTCACCTGCTTCGGAGATGATGGCGTCATTCGGTTCGAGCAGGAACTCGAGAACCGGCATCGTCGTGCCAATGACCTGACTCTTCATGCGGAACAGGGTACAGGATTCGGCTGCGAATCGTCATCCGCGATCGCGTGAAACGCAGCGGGAAACGGGCGGGCGGACCTTGCGGTGAAGACGCTCAAGGATGAAAAAAGTGCAGCGAATTTCCCGGAAAAAGAGAACAAATTGCACGAATTTTTGCTGTGCAGACGAGGAGGCAGAGAACAGCAGAAAAATCCTGAGAAATTTGAATTTTTGGGGTTGCACGAAGCGTTCACGAGGAGTACCAGTAGGGTAATAGTTCCTTTAGAACTGCCACGGAGGATCGAGATTTACTGATCGACTTTGTGAGGTAGGGGCCAGAAGTGACCAGCTTGTACGCCACGCTGTCAGTTGTTAACACCCCGTTCGATTGATTCGCTCTTGAGCAGTAGACGCGATCAGAGTCGCAGGGTTCCCGCCGAAAATTAGACCCGCCTGGTATCTCAGTCTGAGAGAGAAAGGTATTGTCTCGCTTCGACGAGCCATGGAAGCCGCCGTGTGTGCGGCGATCATGCCGATCGAAGTGGACAGCGCCTGACACTCAGCTGCGCCTTTCCGGTTGTGGAAAGGCACGGCGCCGCAGCAGCGCTGCCGGCGTCAACGGCTGAAGTGTGCCCAGACGCGATGAGGTAGATGGAATGAATTTGAATATTTTCCCCTCGATGTTCGGCCGATCGGTTACGGCCGTCGATGCAGCGTGCTGCACCCACCCTTCACTCGGGAAGACACTTCCTGCGCGCAAGCGCCTGGCAAATCGTTACAGCAAAGTTGTGTTCGCGGGCGTTGCATTGGCAATTCTGTGCTGCACTCCCGGCAGCCTGTCCGCACAGAATCACCGCTGGCATCGCTGGGGTCGCTGGGGAGGATCGGGT
>DASZYN010000126.1:0-3982 GCA_035545435.1 Acidobacteriaceae bacterium
GCCGAGCCTGAGGCCGAGCAGCAGACGGGCAGCTTCGCCAAGGGGCTGGAGATCTGGATGAGTGACGGCGAGCGCGCGGTGTGTGTGCTGGCCGATGCAGACGAGATTCCGGGCGCGCTGGCGATGTTCGATGCGTGGCTGCGGCTGGCGCGTTTCCCTCCGGCGTTCCAGCGCCTGGACCAGCGCCTGGTGGGACTCCATTACAGGTTTCGCGAAGGACTCACGATCGGCGTGGGAGGCGAACCCGCCGAGAGCTCACCCGAGCCAGACACGTTCTTCGACAGCGTTGCGCCCATCCCGGAGATCGACGATTTTCGCGAACCGCACTTCGGCGTTCGATTGCCGGAATCGGCGGTGGGGTATCTGCACGACCTGCTCCGTTCGGCCGCTGCGTGGCTGGAAGACAATTCGTATCCCAACATTCTCGGGCCGCGATGAAACCAGGGTTCAGTGCGGGGATGCTTGCCGCGCTGCTGACTCTCTCCCTTTCCGCCGCCGCCCAGGATTCCCCGCAGGCCCCAACCACGGCCACCAATGCGGAACGCACCGAAACCGGTTCGATGCTTTCGGCTGAGGGCCAATCGATCGAGTACCGCATTCGCCTCCTGCCGGTTTCTTCGTTTCCCGACCTGCCGGCGGCGGTGGCGGCCGAACTGAATCGGCGCGGATGCATGATCCCGCAGAGTTTCGAGGCGAAGCAGCCGGAGAACGTGATTCACGGCGCCTTTCGCGCGGCGGGCAGCAGCGACTGGGCGGCGCTGTGCTCTGTACATGGAACCACGACTCTCTATGTGTTCTTCGCGGGTGCAGACGCGCCGATCGCCCTGCGTTCGCAGCCGGATGCAGCGTGGCTGGCGGCAGAGCCCGGCAACCCCGTTCCCGGATCCGCCTGGGGCATCGCGAATCGGCCGGTCGAAGAACTGCGCTCGACACCGGCTTTACGCCGAAAGATCACCATTGATCACGACGCGATCGACGACGCCAGGCTGGAGCGTTCCCAGGTCCTTCACTACTACTCGGCGGGCCAGTGGGTGATTCTCGACGGCCAGTGACAGCAGTGACTCGGCCCATCGTGGCTTCGAAGTTCCGCTCTGTTATTTCTTCTCTCGACCGCAACTAATACCGGCGTCAGTTGTCTAAAGCATCGCAGCGCCTGTGGTTCGTTTCTATTTTTCTGGCTCCCGAGCTTCCCCGCTTTCGGGCCTGTTGCTGTGCGTCCCGAGGACGTCCGCGCCGCCGGCCTGAGTCCGATCGTTCAACGAAAATCCGCCCCATTTACAGGACGCCGCGTTCACCAGGGCAGGGTTATGATGGATCGCATTGATCCGCGCGGTATCCCGCAGTTTCTCGCCGCAGATCGCACGCGGCACAGCATTGGTTTTCTCGCCTTACAAAGGATGGCCATGTCTCCGTCGCTCCTCCGCACGATTCGCCCCATCGCAATTTTCGCCTCCCTGGCTTCCGGCGCCGTGCTCGGCGCCCCGCTCCTGGCACAAAGCGCCCAGTTCACCGTGCCCAGCCGCCTCGTGCGGCCGATCGACGATAATTCCCGCATCACTCTGCACGGTTATGTACATCCGCTGGCGAATGCGGCGAACGATCGCGGCGCAGCGCCGGACTCGATGCCGCTGGAGCGGATGCATCTGGTCCTGAAGCGCAGTGACGCGCAGGAAACGGAGTTGAAGCAATACATCGCGGGCCAGCACACGCCGGGGAGCGCGAGTTATCACAAGTGGCTTACGCCGGATCAGTTTGGGAAGCAGTTCGGTCCCTCGGATCAGGACGTGGCCACGGTAGAGTCGTGGCTGTCGGCGCAGGGGTTTGATGTCGTCGGCCTCAAGCCGGGCCGCCAGGTCATCGAGTTCACAGGCAGCGTGGCCCAGTTGCGCACAGCCTTCCATACGCAGATCCGGCAATACGAGGCCAATGGCAACCTGCACTTCGCCGCCGCCAACGAGCCGCAAATTCCCGCGGCGCTTTCGCCGGTGGTCGGAGGCTTTGTCTCGCTGAATAATTTCCGGCCGCAGAGCCACGCGCGTATGCTCGGCCGCGCCTTCTACGATCCGAAGACCGGCACGGCGAAACCGGACTGGACGGTGAATGGCGGCGAAGGGTATCCCACCATCGGCGGCGTGAACTTCGCTGTGACGCCCGGAGATTTCGGCGTCCAGTATGACCTGCCGAATGCCTCGCTGAACCCTGCGTACAGCGGAACCACCTACGACGGCACCGGACAGACCATCGCGATCATCAACGAGGCAAACATCAATATTGCTCTCGTGAATCAGTTCCGCACGCTGTTCGGATTGCCTGCGAATCCGCCCAACATCGTCATCGACGGCAATGATCCGGGGATCGACGGCATCAACAATCCTGACGGCCCCAACTACGCGACCAGCGAAGCCTATCTCGATGTGGAGTGGGCCGGCGCGGTGGCTCCGAAGGCGACCGTGGATCTGGTGATCGCAGCCGATACCGCGCTGGAGAATGGCCTTTATCTGGCCGCCGAGCACGCGATCTACAGTAATCTCGCGCCGGTCGTCAGCGTCAGCTTTGGAGCGTGTGAGAGCGCGATCGGCTCGACGAATGCGTTCCTGCTGGCCCTGACCGAACAGGCCGCTGCTGAGGGAATCACGGTCACGGTTTCAACCGGCGATAACGGATCGGCGGGCTGCGACAATCCGAACGCGGTGCAGTATGCCAGTTATGGGGCCGCGGTAAGCGGGTTTGCCTCGACTCCCTACGACGTGGCGGTCGGTGGCACCGACTTCTACTACAGCAACTATCAGCACCTCGCCCTGACTGACTTATCGACTTACTGGAATACCACCGGCAGCAACACGCCGAGCGTGACACTGAAGACGCCGATTCCCGAGCAGCCGTGGAACAACAGTCAGTTCGGGCTGGACGCTTCGAATTACTACAGCACATACCAGGCGACCACCATTGGCGCGGGCAGCGGCGGCGCCAGCAGCGCGGCGGTGTGTGCCGCCGGCTACAACCAGACCACGGGAGTCTGCCTCGGCACGCCCACCGGCTATCCCAAGCCCTCCTGGCAAATGGGCACGGGCGTTCCGGCCGACAACGTGCGTGACATACCTGACGTTTCGCTGTTTGCCGCCGATGGTCCGAACTACGCCTACTATGCCACCTGCGTCTCGGATGGAGACTGCCAACCCAACTCGAGCGGGCCGGTGCAGATCTTCGGCGTGGGCGGCACATCGGCTTCTGCACCGGCGTTTGCCGGCATCATGGCGCTGGTCAACCAGAAATATGGACGCCAGGGCCAGGCGGACTTTGTGCTGTATCCGCTGAAGGCGCAGTTCCCCGCCGCCTTCCACGACGTTACCGTCGGATCGATTTCGGTTCCCTGCAAAATCGGCACTGTGAACTGCATCTCTGTGGCCAGCCCGATCACCATCGGGGGAGTATCGGAAGGCCAGATCGGTTCCGGCACGACACCCTATTACAACGCCAGCGCGGGTTATAACCTGGCCACCGGCCTTGGCTCGGTGGATGCGACGGTGCTGTTGAACAACTGGGGCAACATCAGCTTCACAGGAAGCACCACGACGCTGACTCCGTCGTCGACAAGCTTTGCGCATGGCACGGCGATCACCATCAGCGGGTCGGTGACCGGCACCGGCAGCCCGACTGGCAATGTGGCGCTGCTGGCCGACACGACGTTGCCCGTGCAGCAGGCGCAGGCAACGTTCTCGCTGAGCGCCGGTGCCTTCTCGGCCAGCAATGTGAACTATCTGCCCGGTGGGACCTACAACATCTGGGGGCAGTACGGCGGCGACGGCAAGAACGCGGCCAGCACCTCGGCGAAGACGCAGATCACGGTAACGCCCGAGGCCAGCACCACCACCTTTGACGTGCTCAACTCGGCGTCTACATCCAGCGCCAGTGTGATCACCGCGGGTCAAAGCGTCTCTTACGGCACGCAGCTGATTCTTGCCGCGCAGGTCCATGGCACCAG
>DASZYN010000127.1:0-1892 GCA_035545435.1 Acidobacteriaceae bacterium
TGTTGCTTCAGGTTGTCGATCTGGCCGTGGTCGGCCTGCTGCTGCTGCCGCAACTCTTCAATCTGTTGCTGCACCGTCGGTCCTTTGGGTGCAACCTTGCGGTGAACTTTTTTCGTGCCGGGGGAGCTGGCCGTGGTCTGCGCGAAACCGGTGGCAACAGCCGCGGTGAGCGCGAGGGTGGCGAGCGCCTTTAATGTCCTGGTCATTCAGCCTCTCAAGAGTTGGAAGTGCGTGGAGATGAAGCCGATCGGGGAACGTGCCGGGCTCCAGGAGAACGCGCCGGGGAACGACGTGCCGATGTGTCACGCGCCGACTCGCCCCTTGGTTACCCATCGGCATCGTCGCAGGCGATTGTGAATGCCGGGAGAATATGCGGTAAATGTTCGAGGAAAAGGCCGCGAAAGGATGTGGGCAAGTTCTTAAAGGGTCAACAGCTTACAACGAGCACAACGCCAGCCACATCCTCGCAGTGGAAATGCGGAGACATGGGCGAGACGAGTGTTTTCGGCCGCAGTGGGAGTCTTTAGGGCTGGGGATGTTTTCCTGCAGCAACCAGATTGGCCAGTAGCCGGTACGCTCCGGGGACAGCCTCAGGAAGCTGGCGGTACACAGCGTAAGCCAAATAGAAGTACGTTCCCTTGCCGTAGTGGGTTTCGAGCAAGCCACCTTTTTGCGGGTCCTGTCCGGGATCATGAACTTCAGTGAGGGGGGTGTATTCAGCGGACCAGGAGGCGAGGAAGGAGTGACCGCGCTCTTCGATCCAACCGTCAAAATCAGCGGACGTGATGTGGTTGGGCGAGGAGAAGATGGCGGCGTTCGGATCGAGGAGAGTGACGGGGGCATTCTCGTCGACGACTTTCTCCGGGTTGCGTCCCAGAGCCAGCGTATAGGGAGCAGGGAACTGATTGCTCTGGTACTGAACGATGAGATTGCCGCCGCTGCGGACGTAGTCGAAGAGGCGGTGCGTCGCTGCCTCGAGATCAGGCCGCGAGGAATAGGCACGAATGCCGATGAGGATTGTGTCGTAGGCAGAGAGGTCGCCCTGGGCGAGATCTATTGGAGTCAGGAGATGCGGTTCGATGCCCATTTCGCGGAGGGCATCGGGAACATCGTCACCGGTACCCATGATGTAGCCGACCCGGAGACTGGCAGGCACCTTCACGTCGACGGCGCGAAGGCGGTAGGTGGCCGGACGATACAGATAATAAGGACGCAGTCCGGGATAGCCAACGGTGGTAAGACCTTCTCGGAAGCTGAAATTTCCAGTTTGAGCGACGGCACCGATTTCGTAAGTCTGATCGCCGAGTTCGGTGGGGTGGAGTGTGAACTGCATGGGTTGGCCTGCGCCAGGGCCGAGATGGAACGGCGCCTGGGGGGGCTCCGCGGTCCAGCCCGCAGGCAGTTTCAACTGCAGGGTTCCGTCGGCGTCGCTTTGCTGTTCGTTCTGGACAGTGACGGAGAAGGGAATGGTGGCGGTGCCAAGCGGGACGACGCCGGCGGATGCGGGAAGATTCACGGAAATCTGCGGGACGACAGCAAGGGGCTGATAGACACCACCGATGCCATGCACGCGATGGACGGTTTGAACGACTTCACCGACACGGATGGGAACGCCCATGTAATGGAACTCAGCCCAACCGGCGAGGGAATACGGCGCAAAGGGCTCGGGGAGCCAATGGGGATCGGTGATGTCGTAGTACGGTTGCTCGGTATTGGGGCGGGTGAAGTACGGGCGGGTGACGGCCGCCTCGCGCGGGACGTAGACGCGAAAGATGGCGTCGCCGGAGTTGCTGCTGACGGTGTCGAGTCCGGGGGCACCGATGCGCGTAATTTGCCACTTGCTGTTGTCGGGCTGATCGAGCCAGGTGCGCGCCAACTGCAAGCCTTGCTGA
>DASZYN010000128.1:0-25942 GCA_035545435.1 Acidobacteriaceae bacterium
TGGCGCAGATGTTTGCGCAGCGCGAGATGCGGAAGACGTATCTCGCACTGGTACACGGCCACCTGAAGCAGGATCGAGGCACGATCAATGCCCCCATTGCCCGCGACTTGTTGCGTCGCACACGCATGACCACGCGTCGACAAGCCGGGGCACGGACGGCGATCTCGCATTACACGGTTTTGCGACGGATCGCCTCGCGGTTTGGACCGCTCACCCTGGTTTCCGTGCGGATTGAAACCGGGCGCACGCATCAGATCCGCGTGCATCTGGCTTCCATCGGACACCCGGTAGTCGGAGATACGCTGTATGGCGCGCCCGCCCGATTGATGGTCATTCCAGGGCGGCGAACAGCCGATCCGGAGCCAGAGAGCCTCGCGTTGAAACGAAACTTTCTGCATGCTGCGGAGCTGGAATTCGCGCATCCGCGAACCGGGAAGCCAATGGCTCTGCAGTCCCCGCTGCCAGCTGAGCTGGAGGAACTGCTGAGCCAAATCGAGTCATCCGGCGCCGCGAAGCCTCTGACACCTTGACTATCTACAATCGTTATTGTAGATAGTCATAGTATGGCGAAGCCAAGCGACCTTGTGCAGGGCACTCTCGACCTTCTCATCATGAGAACGATTTCGCCTGAGCCGATGCATGGCTGGGCGATTGCGAAGCGGATTCAGCAGATCTCGAATGAAGTGCTCCAGGTGCAGCAGGGATCGCTGTATCCGGCCCTGCACCGTCTGGAACAACAGGGCTGGATTCGGGCGAAGTGGATGGAGAGCGAAACGGGCCGGCAGGCGAAGTTCTATTCGCTGACGGCGGCCGGGAAGAAGCAGCTGGAAGAGGAAAGGGCCAACTGGAGCCGGCTGTCTGCGGCGATCGATCTGGTGATTGAGAACGCCTGAGGACTCGCCGTCCAGGCGAACGCGCTTCGCGCAGAGCGAATGGACGGAGCAGGGGAAGAACGATGCGAATTCTGGAAAAGCTTCGAATGCGCGTGCAGATGCTGCTGCACCGCGAGCGCGAATCAGACCGGCTGAATGCGGAACTGGAGTTCCATCTCGAGCAGCAGATTGCGGAAAACCGCGCCGCGGGCATGAGCCCGGACGAGGCTCGCGCGGCCGCTCTGCGCAGCTTTGGCAATCCGGTTGTGCTGCGGGAACAGGCGCGCGAAAGCTGGAGCTGGAACTGGGCGGAGGCGCTGTCGCGCGATATTCGCATCGCCACGCGCACATTGCTTCGGTCGCCGGGCTTCGCAATGACCGCGATCGTCGTCATGGCGCTGGGCATCGGCGCGAACGTCGCGCTCTTCACGCTGGTACGCTCCGTTCTGTTGCGCCCGCTGCCTTTTGCCGCCCCGGGGCAGTTGGTCGGCATCTTCGAAGCGAAGGCGGACGGCAGCTTTCAGGACAACATCGTCGCCGGCGGCTGCTTCGGGAGATGGAAAGAGCAATCGCACAGCTTTGCCGCGCTGGCCCTTAGCCAGAGCACGAGCTACAACCTGGCCGGAACCGGCAACCAACTGCCCGAGGTTGTTGAAGCGCGCACGGCAAGCTGGAACATGTTCTCGCTGCTGGGCGTGCAGCCGGCGCTGGGACGGTTCTTTACCGAAACAGAAGACCAGCGCGGCGCGAACGCGACGGCGGTGCTGACGTGGGGATTGTGGAAGCGGCGCTTCGGCGGCGATGCAGGCATCGTAGGGCGAACCATTCTGGTGGATGCAAAACCATACACGGTTCTGGGCATCCTGCCTGCGTGGTTTACGTGGCCCGATCCGCGAGTGCAGCTTTGGACACCGCTCTATCACGAGAAGTCGCCCGAGATGATGCGCATGTTCGACGCGCATAGCTTCGATGCCGTAGGCCGGCTGCGCCCGGGCGTGACCATGCAACAGGCGAGCGCAGAACTGAATGGAATTCAGCGGCAGATTCGGCGCGAGCACCCGGATGGGCCCGTCAACGATGCCGTAAATCTGCGCTCGCTGATTGACGCCGATACCTACGACATCAAGGGCGGCTTGTATGCGCTGCTTGGCGCTACCGGATGCCTGCTGCTGATTGCGTGCCTCAACATCGCGAATTTGCTTGTGGCACGCTCGGCCGCGCGCAGTAAGGAAACCGCGATTCGTACCGCGCTCGGGGGCAGCCGGCTGCGCCTCTTGCGCGAACAGGTCGTCGAAAGCATGCTTCTGTCGCTGGCGGGAGGTCTGATGGGGCTATTGCTGGCGAGCGGAATCCTGCACTGGCTGATCAGCACACGCGAAGACATTCCGCGGGCCGACTCGATCCATATGGACGGTGTGGTGGCGCTGTTTACGCTGGCGGCGGTTCTCGGCTGTGGCATTCTGGCCGGCCTGATTCCTGCATTGGGCGCACGCGATGCTCATGTGCTGACGACGCTCCAGGAATTATCGCGCAGCTACAGCGGTGGACGCAGCCGTGCGCGTGTTCGCCAATTTCTGCTGGCGCTTGAGGTGGCTCTCACAGTTGTCCTGCTGATCGGAGCGGGCCTGTTGCTGCGCAGCTATCAGCAACTGCGGTCGGCGGACCTCGGCTTCGCGCAGCACAACATCCTCACCATGAGGATCACCTTGTCGCGCAACAGTTATCCAACTAACGCGAGCCGCGTGGCGTTCTTCGACCAGTTGTTGAGCCGCGTGCGCGCGCTGCCGGGCGCACAGGCTGTGGGACTGACCAGCGCTCTCCCCGGCGAGGGCCGCCAGCGCAATGATGTTTTTGTCATCGCTGAACATCCGCCGCTTCCGCGCGGTCAGGTGATCGATGCGCTGACTCGATTCGTCGATCCGGGATATTTCAAGGCGATCCAGATCCCTCTGATTGAGGGGCGCACGCTGGAGCCCAGCGAGCGCCTGGACCAGTCGCAAGTGGTGGTCGTGAATCAGGAGCTGGTGAAGGAATATTTTCCCAACGAAGATCCGATCGGACGCCACGTGAAGGCCGAGATGGTCCTGGGTACGACGCCGCTGCGTATTGTGGGCGTGGTGGGCAACACGCGCGATGCAATCTCCCACGATCCGTTTCCGGTAATCTACTACCCGCTCTTCAGCGGCGATCAGCGTGGCGTATCGCTGGTGGTGCACAGCCGGCGCGATCCCGCCGGAATCGCGCTCTCCGTTCAGAAAGCGGTCGCGTCGATCGATCCGCAGCTGCCGGTCTCCGATGTTCTTACGATGGAAGAGGTGCTTGGCGGGTCAACGCTCGATGCGCGTTTCGACGCAATTCTGCTCGTCGCCTTCGCGATCCTGTCGATGTTGCTGGCCATGGTGGGCCTCTTCGGCGTTCTGTCGTTCATGGTGGCGCAACGCACGACGGAAATCGGCGTACGCATTGCGCTCGGAGCGAGCCGCGAAAACATCATGCGCAAGATGCTGCGCGATGGGCTGCGCCCCGCCATCTATGGACTGGTTCTGGGACTTGCGGCCAGCATGGGAGCGGCCCGGCTGATCCAGTCGCTGCTCTTTGGTACAAAACCATTCGATCCGGCGGTGTTCGTGCTGGTGTCCTTTACGCTGCTGCTGGTGGCGGCGCTGGCCTGCGCTCTGCCCGCCTGGCGCGCGTCACGTCTGGATCCGATTCAGGCGCTGCGCGCGGAATAGGACCTTCATCAGCAAGTCGGCGGTCCGTTATCATCGGCTGAGAACGACCTGGAGGATTTTCGCCGATGCAGGTTCTGTACACCGCGGATGTAACGGCCGAAGGCGCGCGCCACGGCCATGTACGCAGCTCCGATGGGCTGCTGGATTTCGATCTCGCGCTGCCGCCGGGCATGGGCGGCAAGGGCGACAAGACGAACCCCGAGCAGCTGTTTGGAGCGGGCTACGCGGCGTGCTTCGGCGGCGCGGTTGAGTATCAGGCCATGCTGGCGAAAAAGAAGATCGGCGTGGTCACGGTGCGCGCTCACGTGAGTGTCGGACCCTTTGACGAGGGGCAGGGTGAGGGATTCACGCTGCGCGTCGAACTGGACGTAACGATTCCGGAAGTCGATCAGGCGACTGCCGAGGAGCTGGTTGCGGCGGCGCATCGAGGATGCCCTTATTCGAATGCGACGCGAGGCAACATCGAAGTGAAGCTGACCGCGCACGGCGGCAGGTGAGCAGAACCAAAGCAGCGGTCACCCTGCAGCATCAGGAAGTGCGGCTGGCGCGATTCGCGCATGTCTGCGACCTTCCTGCGTACTATGGCTGAATGCAGAGCGAACGAAGAGCCACAGCATTTCTGGCGCTGGCCGGAGGAGTCATCTCCATCTCGTGGTCGGCGATCTTCGTTCGCTGGGCGCGCATGCCGGGAACCTGCTCGGCCTTCTACCGCACACTCATCGCCAGTGTCGTGTTGTGGGGAATGTTTCCTTTTCTGCGCGACAAGAGCCGGCGCCTGTCGCGGCGATCCTTCTGGATCACGGTCCTGGGCGGCGCGCTTTTTGCCGGCGATGTAGGGCTGTGGAACACGGCCGTGATGCACACTTCGGCGGGGAACGCGACGTTTCTGAGCAACATTGCGCCGCTGTTCGTCGGACTCTTCACATGGATCTTCACGCGCCATCTGCCTTCGCGACGGTTCTGGATTGCTTTGCTGGTCAGCACCCTCGGCAGTGGGCTCATCGTCGCCGCCGATCTGCGCCTTGCTTTGGGCCGCTCGTCTGCAGATGGGCTTGCCCTGCTGGCGGCGGTTTGCTTCGCGCTCTACCTGATCATTACCAGCCGCCTACGCGAGAAACACGACGTTCTGGAACTCCTGGCGCTTTCGACGACGGCGAGTGCGGTTGTGCTTCTGATCGCCGCGGGTGCAGCTCGCTTGCCGATGAATATTCCGAGCGCCGGGTCGCTGTGGGCCTTGCTGGCGCTGGGCCTGATCTGCCAGGTGGGCGGCTATTTCGGACTCACGTATGCTCTGGGGCATTTGCCTGCGACCGTGACGTCCATCCTTTTTCTGAGCGTCGCGCCCATGACCGCGATCTTTGCCTGGATCATCTTCGGCGAGCGCATGAGCCTGGTTGAAATTGCCGGCGGCGCGCTGATTCTGAGCGGCGCATGGATCGTGGGCCGAAAAGAGAAGCCTGAGGTTCCGCAGGTGGAAGAGCTGGCGCCGCCCGTGGCTGAGGCTTAGGCCGCTACAGCTTCTGCGAACGCTGGACGTCGCGCACGCCGGGGAGTCGCCGTAAAGCCTGCACCAGCTTCGTCAGGTGCTTCACGTCTTCCGCGTCGATCACGAACTGAATCTGCGCGTCGCCTGCGTCACCGAGATGCGTCTCCATGGTTCGGATGTTCGCATTCTCGTCGCTGATGACGGCGGTGATTTCCTTCAGCATTCCGGCGCGATCGTCGCAGTGAACGGTGAAACGCACGGGATAGGTCTGCTTGTGTCCGGCTTTGTCTTCGGGCGAGCGCGCCCACTCGACGGCGATGCGCCGGTCGGCCTCGTAGAGCAGGTTCTGAACGTTTGGACAGGTACGCGCGTGTACCGCGACTCCCTTGCCGCGCGTCACGTAGCCGATGATTTCTTCGCCGCGTATGGGATTGCAACAGCGCGCGCGATAGACCAGCAGCTCATTCTGCCCCTCGACGATGAGGGAATCGGTACCGCTGGCGGCGGCCGCACGACGCACCGCATCCGCGCCAGGACTGGCCGGCGTGGCTGCAGCTTCGCTCTCCTGCTGCTGATGGATCAGCCCTGGGGCCAGGCGATTCAGAACCTGACGCGCGGAATACTTGCCGAATCCAATGGCAGCCCAGAGATCGTTGGGCGTCGCCACGCTGTAATCGGCGGCCACGCGCGCATAGTCCGATTCCTCAAACTGCGACAGTCCCACCTTGTACTTGCGCGCCTCGCGCTCCAGCAGCTTGCGCCCGATTTCGATGGCGCGTTCGCGCTGGTGTTCGTTGAGCCAGTGGCGAATCTTATTGCGCGCGCGCGGGCTTTTGACGAAGGTGAGCCAGTCGCGGCTGGGCGTGTGCCCGTTCTGGGTGATGACCTCGACGATATCGCCGTTGCGCAGTTTCGTCCGCAACGGCACCATGCGGCCGTTGACGCGGGCGCCGACGCAGGTATTACCGACCTCGGTGTGAATCGTATAAGCGAAGTCCACGGGCGTGCCGTCGCGCGGTACGACAACCACTTTGCCCTTCGGGGTGAAGGTGTAAACCTCCTCCGGATACAGATCGATCTTCAGCGTCGACAGGAACTCGTTGGGATCGGTCATGTCGCGCTGCCACTCGACTAGTTGCCGAACCCATGCCAGGCGCTGCTCGTCGCGCGCGCTGACGGGGGAGCCGCCCGCCTTGTATTTCCAGTGCGCGGCGATGCCTTCTTCCGCGATGCGGTGCATCTCCTCGGTGCGGATCTGCACCTCGAACTGGTGGCCGCCCTCACCCATCACAGTTGTGTGCAGCGACTGATACAAATTCGGCCGCGGCATGGCGATGAAGTCCTTGATGCGACCGGGCACCGGACGCCAGATACTGTGGATGATGCCGAAAACGGCGTAACAGTCCTGCACGCTGGTGGTGATCACGCGCAGCGCCAGCAGGTCGTAGACCTGGTCGATCGAGGTCTGCGACTTCACCAGCTTGCTGTGAATGCTGTACAGGCGCTTGATACGCCATTCCACATGTGCCTTGATGCCGTTCTCGTGCAGACGCTCGCTGAGCAATCCCTCCACGCCGGCCAGGAATTGTTCACCCTCGGAGCGCCTCGCTTCGATCGCTTCGTGCAGCTGCTCCCAGGTGATGGGATCGACCCAGCGAAAGGCCAGGTCCTCCAGCTCGCCGCGCAGTTTGCCCATGCCCAGGCGGTGAGCGAGCGGAGCGTAGATGTCGAGGGTCTCGCGCGCGATGGCACGCTGCCGTTCCGGCGCCAGGTGCTCCAGAGTACGCATGTTGTGCAGGCGGTCGGCCAGCTTGATCAGTACCACGCGGACGTCGCTCACCATTGCAAGGAGCATCTTGCGGACGTTTTCCGCCTGACGATCTTCTCGGTTGGCAAACTGAATCTTGTCGATCTTGGTGACACCCTCAACGATGTGCGCCACCTGCTCGCCGAACCGGGCGACGATGTCTTCGGTGGTGACAGGCGTGTCTTCGACCGCGTCATGGAGCAGGCCGGCGGCGATCGCCGTGGAGTCCAGTTTCATCTCCGCCAGAACCAGCGCCACTTCCAGCGGGTGCAGGACATAGGGCTCGCCCGAGGCGCGCAGCTGGCCATTATGATGTTCCAGGCAGAACTGCCAGGCCTGGCGGATGATGTTGACGTCGTCGGAGGGCCGGTTTTTGTGAACCGTGTCCAGCAGCTTGCCGAACTTCTCCCGGAACAGGTCAGGGACCCGCTCAACCTGGAGCGCGGAGGGCTGGACACTCGCCATATCCCATTATAGGCGGGAGCTGCAAGAGGGGCATCAAACTACAGGCCACAGGGCACAGGCTCTGTCCTATTCCGGCTTCCCCGGATTCTTTGGCTTCGGCGGCGTCTTCACGGGCGGTGGCGGACTGCCCGGCAGCAGTCCCGGCGTGGGCCGCCGGTTCTCGTGGACCCAGGCGAGCAGCTCATCAAAGGCGAGACCGGTTTGATCGGCTGTGACGTTGCAGTGGCCGTCGCGATCGACATACTGCTGCACAAAATTGCCGCCGTTTCCCACCCGGCGGGTCAACTCGTCGTACCAGGCCGTGGTCGAAGACGGCACCAGGGGATCGTAGATGGTGTGGACTTCCAGCAGCTTGCGGTGCAGGTTCCCGGTTGGCGAGTACCAGTCTGCGAGAAAACGATAGGCGTTTGGATCGGACGCGTAGCGGTGGACGCGCTGGTTGAGCAGTGCGTCGTTGACTGTCCCGCTGTACACCAGATTGCGGTTGTCGAAGGGATTGCCGCCCGACTTGAGCCGCAGGTCCTCGATCACGAATGTGTTGAAGACCAGCACGTCGGCGAGCCCGCGATTCGTGTGGATATTAGCGATCTGTCGCACGAGCGCGGCCTGGTCCGGATTGGCATCGAGGCTCTTCTGGATTTTGGTGATGGTCGGGATGTCATTCATCGCGAAGGTCGGCGGGATGTGCTCCACATCCGGGAGTGCTCCAGGAAAGAAAGCGTCAAACGCGACGCGGTTGGCAAACGCGCGCTGCATCACGAGATCGGCGGGCGCCAGTACACCGCACAACGCCAGCCCCCCGGCATATTCCTTCGGGTTCTGTTCCAGTCCCATGAGTGTGAGCAGGCCGCCCATGGAGTGACCCATCAGCAACGTCTCGCGCGGCTGGCCATATTTCCTGCGGAAGTAATGGCGCAATGCTTCGGTTTCGGCGGCTGCCTGGGGCACGGCCCATCCGCCCACCGCATATCCGGAGCGCGCGACCGCAAAGCCGCGGTTCAGGATCTCCTGCAGCACGCGGGTTGGGGGATACTTTGGATCGAAAACCTGCGGCGTCTGCTGATAGCCGTGAAAGTAGAGGACCAAACCGTGATTCCAGTCCTTCGGGACGTCGATGCGGAACGAGGCGCCGTTGATTTTGCCGATTTCCGTCGTCACGGGAACGGCTGGAGGGCCGGAAGGTGCAGAGGTCGTGTTCGCTGAAACCGGTGCCGGGCCAGGTGCAGATTTTTCAGTCGCCGTCGCAGGTGCGGATGGTGAAGAGCGACTATTCGGTGCGCCCTGACCCGGCTGCGGAGCCGGAGCGGATGCGGAAGCCGCCCCCTGCTGGCTTCCTGCCGACTGGCTGCTCACTCCTGCTGGATTTTCCCCGCTCGTTTGGGCGAGCGCTCCAGCAGCGAGCACCGTCAGCATCAGCACGAGGGCAAAGCGCGGGAGAAACCCCTTCAAGTGCGATCCTCTCCACTGTGCGAAGATGAGTTTTTGCCCGAGCGATCACCGGGGCTGGGCAAAACCTGCTGCTGCAAAATTCTGATGCCGACTCCCACCAAACGCGAATCACCCCGAAAGAAACAAGCTACCCGAAAAGCTACGCCGATGGCTTCGGGAAAGCAGGCTGAGGCGAACCATGGCACGCACTCCCGCCAGGATGCGATACAAACCAGGGAATTCCAGCCAGCGGTTCCTGGCGCCATTGGTATCTCTCGCCGAGCTGCGGACCGTCTGCGCGCCGGCCACGTCTGGGTCTATCGCTCCGACATCGAAGCATGGCCCGCCACGCCGGATGCGATTCCTGCCGGGCTTGTGCCGGTCACAGATCGTCGTGGCGCTTTGCTGGGTACCGGCCTTTACAGCCCGGCTTCGGAAATTGCGCTGCGGCTCGTCTCGACGGACCTGATCCAGACTGAAGCGGAGTGGCTTGATTTGCTTCGGTCGCGCTTGCAGGCGGCCGTGGCGCGTCGCGGGCCGCTTCTCGACGCTGAGAATCATGCGTGCCGCCTCGTCTTCAGCGAGGCCGACGAGCTTCCGGGCGTCACGGTCGACCGGTACGCCGGACTCATGATCGTCCAGCTGAGGCACAAGGCGCTCGATACAGATGCCACCCGGGCCGTGGTCACCGAAACGCTGCGCAATGCGCTCGATCCGGAGACGGGCGAACTGGAAACGATCCTTGAGCGGGAGGACCCGCGCATCCGCGAACTGGAGCAGTTGAGTGCTCCCGCTTCTTCGACGCTGTTCGCGCGCGACCCGGAGCATCCCGCGACGCGGACCGTCTTCCGCCTTAACGGCCTCCAATTCCACTTCGACGCCACCAGCGGCCAGAAAACCGGCGCCTTTCTCGACCAGCGCGAAAACTACGCTGCTGCCGCGCGTTACGCAGCCGGAGAAGCGCTCGATGTGTGTACCTATCAGGGTGGATTCGCGCTGCATCTTGCGCGCGTTTGCCCGCGCGTCACGGGTATCGATGTTTCCCGCGCCGCGCTTGAGGTCGCTGAGCAGAATTTGGCTCTCAATCGAGATCTGCTCGGGAACTGCGCAGTGGATTGGGTGGAGGCGGACGTCTTTACTTTGCTGCGCGACTGGAGCGATGCGGGGAGCGTCTATGACACGATCGTGCTCGATCCGCCCGCCTTCGCAAAGAGCAAACGCGCGGTGGAGGGCGCCCTCCGTGGCTATCGCGAGCTGAACCTGCGCGCGCTGAAAATGCTGCGTCCCGGCGGGCGGCTCATCACCTGTTCCTGCTCGCACCATGTTTCGCTGGCCGATCTCATGGAGACTTTGCGTGCAGCGGCCGGCGATGCCCGCCGCCGTGTGCGTCTGTTGGAGGTGCGAGGCGCCTCGCCGGATCATCCCGTGATCCTGAATATTCCGGAGACAGAGTATCTGAAGTGCGTGATTCTCGAGGCGGAGTGAGGGTTCGGGCGACCTCTGGATGCGCCGCTCATGTCATATCGGCAAAGGCCGGTGAAATCTCGCGCAGCTTTTTGACCGCATCGATCAGCCGGTCTGCCACGTAATCCACTTCTTCTTCGGTGTTGAAGCGTCCCAGACCAAAGCGGAGGGAGCTGTGCGCGGCCTCTTCATCGAGCCCCAGGGCGCGCAGCACGTGCGACGGCTCAATCTTCGCCGACGTACACGCTGAGCCGCTCGACAGCGCCACGTCCTTCATAGCCATCATTAACGTCTCGCTGTCCACGCCCTCGAAGGTCATATTGAGATTGCCGGGAAGGCGGTGTGCCTGCGATCCGTTCACCCGCACGCGATCGAGGCCGGCGAGGAGCTTTTCCTGCAGGCGGTCGCGCAGGGCCGCCAGCCGCGCCGATTCGGCCTCCATCTCGGCTCCGGCGATCTCACAGGCTGCGCCCAGGCCCACGATTCCCGGCACGTTCAGCGTGCCCGACCGCATGCCGCGCTCGTGGCCGCCGCCATGCATCTGTTCCGTGAGTCGGACGCGCGGATTGTTTCGCCGCACATACAGCGCGCCAATGCCCTTGGGGCCGTAGATTTTGTGTCCGGAGATCGAGAGCAGATCGATGTGGCTCCGGTTTACGTCGATGGGAATTTTGCCCACCGCCTGCGCCGCGTCGGTGTGGAACAGCACGCCGCGCTCGTGGCACAACGCGCCAATCTCATTGACCGGCTGAAGGGTTCCAATCTCGTTGTTGGCGGCGAGGATTGTCACCAGCAGCGGCTTTTCTTCCCCCCCAGCTTCATTCAAAGCCCGCTGCAAATCAGCGATCCGCACACGGCCCTCGCCGTCGACCGGCAGCACCGTCACACGGCAGCCGCGTTTCTCGATCCATACACACGGGTCGAGCACCGCTTTATGTTCCGTGGCCTGGGTGATCACGGATCCTCGGCTGCCCTGCGCTTCCACGGCGCCGGTGATCGCGAGGTTATTGCTCTCCGTTGCGCCCGAGGTGAAGACGATTTCCCGCGCCGTAGCTCCGATCAGCTTCGCCACCCGTGCCCGCGCCGTCTCGACCGCCTGTTCCGCCGCCCAGCCAAAGCCGTGGCTGCGACTCGCGGCGTTGCCGTAGGCCTCGGTCAGGTACGGCATCATCGCATCCAGGACGCGCGGATCGATGCGCGTGGTCGCGTGGTTGTCCATGTAGATGGGCAGTTTCATGGTGGGTCCTGAGCGTTAGAGGCGCCTGCTTTGAGCTTACAGCTGGATTGTGACCAGTTCCTGGCCGGGGTGGCGTTGCACCGTGACTTCGGTGTGGGGGTCGGCCAGGTCGGCGATACTGATGCTCTTCAGCAGGCCCGAGATGCTGTCATTCACCCGCGACAAGGGCTCTTTGATGGTACAGCTGTCGGTCAGGTCGCAACCGCTGTGGCTCGGCCCGCACGAGGTGATGAACAGCGGCCCGTCGATCGCGTGAATCACCTCAAACGCCGATATCTCGCGCGGCGGCTTCAGCAGCGAATATCCCCCGTTCATGCCGGCGTGCGAGCGCAGGATGCCGACCTTCGCCAGCCGCTGCAGGATTTTGGCCAGCAGTTGCGGCGGAATGTGGTAAGCCTCGGCGATGTCCTTGGCGCTCAATGAGGTGGCGTCAGCGTGCTCAGCCAGATACTTGAGAGCCATGAGGCCGTAATCGGCTTTTTTGGTGAGCCTGAGCATAGTGCGCCCGTATAGCAAGTCTACGGGGAAGAGGAAGCGAATTCAATGCGACTGGCAAATGCGCGCTTTGAACGGCTTCCGAGGCCTTCCGGGCTACACCCAGCCGCCGTCGATCACGTAACTCTGGTTCGTGATGGCCGCGCTGTCATCGGCTGCCAGAAACAAGGCCAGCCGTGCCACTTCTTCGGGCTCGATCAGCCGCTTCAGCGCCTGCGCCGCCAGAATCTCCGCCTCATATTCTGGCGTGAGCCACAGCCGCTTCTGCCGCTCCGTCGCGATCGCGCCGGGCAAAATGCAGTTCACGCGAATATTGTCCTTGCCCAGCTCATGCGCCAGCGTGCGGGTCATCCCGACGATGGCAGCCTTGGCCGTCACGTACACCGGCACATTCGTCGAGGGAATCACCCAGGCGATGGAGCTCATATTGATGATCGAGCCGCGCCCCAGCTGTCGCATTCCAGGAATGACCGCCTGCGCCGCAAAAAACTGATGCTTCAGATTGACGGCGAGGGTGCGATCCCAAAACTCCGGCGTGACGTCTTCGAGAGAGTGCCGCGTGTCATTGCCGGCGTTGTTGATCAGGACCTCGACTGGTCCCAGGATTTCGACAATCCTGGCGAATGCGTCCCGCAGTGCGTCGATGTCAGTGAGATCGCACGGAACAAAAACAGGAGCGTGAGCGGCCTTTGCGCGCAAATGTTCGACCAGCAGGTTGCCGGCTTCCTGCTGCAGATCGAGAAAAGCGACACGCGCTCCGTTGGCGGCAAATGCCTCGACGATTGCCGCGCCGATGCCGCTCGCGCCGCCGGTGACCGCAACGACGCGCTCGCGCAGGCTGGGATAGACAGCGAAGGGTCCGGGACGTGCCATGGCGTATCGATGATACGACGCATCTTTTCGTGCTTCGACCGTGACTCCGGCCAGGGAGCTGGAAAAGGATTTATCTTTGCAAGGAGTCGATTCAGCGACTCGGGGAGGTCCTGACACAAGTGAATCGCAGAAGCTTTCTGAAGGTAGCCGGAACCGCGACCACACAGGCGCTGCTTGCCACCAGCCTTCACGCCGCTGCGGAGAAGGACCAGCCGGGAACGTTGCTTACGCCGCAGCAGTCCGAGCCGGAAAAGCCGGTCGCCGCTAACGACCACATCCAGATTGCGCTGATCGGCGCCGGCGGCCAGGGTCAGAACGACACGAAGGTTGCGGCCAGCGTTCCTGGAATCAAGGTGGTCGCGGCTGCCGACTGCTACGACAACCGGCTCGCCCATTGCAAGGAGCTTTGGGGCCAGGACATCCTCACCACCCGCGACTACCGCGAGATTCTCGACCGCAAAGACATCGACGCCGTCATCATCGGCACGCCCGATCACTGGCACAAGCAGGCCTCGATTGATGCCATGACTGCCGGTAAGGACGTCTACTGCGAGAAGCCGATGATCCATCTCTACTCGGACGGGCCGGCGATGATCGAGGCCTCGCGCTCGACGAAGCGCATCCTGCAGATCGGCAGCCAGCGCGTGAGTTCGATCATCTACGCCAAGGCGAAAGAGATCCTCGCCTCGGGCGCCATCGGTAAGCTCAACATGATCTCGGCCTACTGGGATCGCAATTCCTCGATCGGTGCGTGGAACTACACGGTTCCACCCGATGCGTCGCCGGAAACCTGCGACTGGCCGCGCTTTCTCGGCACAGCGCCGAAGATTCCGTTCAACGGCGAGCACTTCTTCCAGTGGAGGAAGTGGAAGGCCTATGGCAGCGGCGTGGCCGGGGATTTGTTTGTCCATCTGTTCAGTGGCATTCACTTCATCACCGGCGCGCACGGACCCACGCGCGCCATGGCCACCGGCGGGCTGCGTTTCTGGAAAGACGGCCGCGACGTTCCCGACGTGCTGCTGGGGCTCTTCGACTACCCCGAGGGCTTCAATCTCGCGCTGCGGGTGAATTTCGTCGATGGCGGCAGCGAGGGCGAGGGTTTCCTCTTCACCGGCTCCGAGGGCACGATAGAGATCGCCGGCAATACGCTGACCGTGAATCGTGTGCCCCGGGATAAGGAGCCCGGCCTGATGATTGGCTCGTTCACGGAGGCGATGCAGAAGGAAATCACGACGGCTTATCGGGAGAAATACCCGCTCGTTGAGCCCACCGAGCCGGCGCGTGTTGGCAACGATCGCTATGTGGTGCCGCGCGACTACAGCGACAGCTACGATCACTTCAAAAATTTCTTTGCAGCGATCCGTTCGCGCGAGCCGGTGGTGGAGGATGCCGTCTTCGGCTATCGCGCAGCGGGCGCGGCTCTGCTCTCAAACCTCAGCTATGAGCGCGAGGCCGCGGTGAAGTGGGATCCGGAAGCGATGAAAATAGTCTGAATCGTCAGGCGCTCTGCTCGTGAGCTTCGCCGAGCGTCACGCGCGCCGTCATCTTCTTTCGTCCGCGGAAGAACGTCACCGTGACCGTATCGCCCGGCTGATGATGGTTCATGATCTCGGAGATGTCCTGGGAGTTCGTGATCTCCTGGCCGTCAATGGCCACGATGAGGTCGCCGCCGATAGAAATCTGGATGTTGCCGAGATACGCGACCTGGTTGCCGCCGTGCAGACCGGCACGATCGGCCGCTCCGCCCGGCACAACGTTTTCAATGAGCACACCGTACTGCGCGGCCAGACCCATTTGCTCGGCGAGATCGGGACCGATGGGCAGCGTGCGGACGCCAAGCGAGGGCCGACGCGCATAGCCGTACTTCTGGAAGTCGCTGAGCACGGCCTTCGCAGTATCGATGGGAATCGCAAAGCCGATGCCGGCATTTTGCTCGGCGCCGTTCTGGGCAATCATCGAGTTGATGCCGATGACTTCGCCCTGCGAGTTCAGCAGCGGACCGCCGGAGTTGCCGGGATTGATGGCGGCGTCGGTCTGGATAGCGTTCTCGATGGGCGCGCTGCCTTCGCCTCCACGAACGGAGCGAATGGCGCTGATGATCCCGGATGTCATGGTTCCGCTCAGCCCAAACGGATTGCCGATGGCATAAACCTGCTGGCCAACCTGGAGTTCGCGCGAGGTGGCGAGAACCGCCGGAACCAGATTCGGCGCGTCGATCTGCAGCAGGGCGAGATCGTGCATGCGATCCTTGCCGACCACGGTGGCCTTGTAGCTGTGTTTGTCGTGCGTCTGCACCTGCACGTTATGACTTTCGCCAACGACGTGATAGTTGGTGAGGATGTGCCCCTGCTTGTCGAGGATGAAGCCGGAGCCCTGATCCTGCTGGGGCACCAGACCCATAAAGAAATCGAGCGTGACGGTGCCGGCGGTGATGTTCACGACCGACGGAACCACCCGTTTGTAGACGGAGATATTGTTCGTCTCAGCGGGCGTGAACTCGGGCGCGGCGTGCGCTTCGGTGAGGGTGAGCGCCGGCTTGCTGCCGTCATTGCGGAAGCCGGAGTGGTTCAGGAAATACCAGAACCCCGTTACAAGAATCAGAACAAGCAGAATGCGGCGAAAAGTCATAGAGCTGACGTTATGTTTCGATGCGGGCTCGGGCGGCGCCGGCCGGCGCAGACTTGCGCCAACAGCCGGACGCAGCAACGTGGCCCTGTCTTCGATTGTAACGACATACGTTCAGGGGCCGCAGTGGGTTCGGAGGTCTTCGGCGATGCGCACAGTCTGATCGCGGGTGGCCTCGAAGGAACCCGCGTTGTCGATGACGAAGTCGGCCTGTGGAATCTTGAGCGAGTCGGGCAATTGCGCAGCGAGGCGCTGCCGCGCATCGCGTTCCGCCGCGGCTCGCTCCTCTGCCGTTGCGGATGCAGGCAGAATGCGGGCCAGGAAGCGCCGAATCTTCTCATCGTCCGGCGCGGTCACGAGAAGGATGCGGTCGAAGCGCTTGCGCCAGTCCGGCACCGTGCCCCAGGCTTCGGCCTCAAAGATCAAAGCCGACTCGACGACGACGATGGCATCCGGATCGCGAGCGAAGATCTCGCGGCTCATCCTCTCCTGCTCCCGGATCACGGGCGGGTGAACGATCTGGTTCAACTCGTTGAGCCGTCCCTCGGAGAAGGCGAGCGCGGCCAAACGAGGCCGGTTGAGGGAACCATCGGGACGGACGACATCGGCGCCGAAGTGGTGGACGATTCCGCGAAAGACTTCCTGGCCGGGCTCCATCATCGCGCGCGCGATGGCGTCGGCCTCGAGAACATGGAGGCCGCGCTCGCGAAGAATCGCGGCGACGGTCGTCTTGCCGCTGCCCAGACTGCCGGTAAGGCCTACCCGCAACATACGTCTCCGATCGCTACACTCGGCATGATGAAGCCTTGTGTATCCGATGGAATTGTAAGACGGAGCGCGGGAATGAACCGCGAGCGCCGGAGAAACGTAGTGGCAGGGTGCAGCACCATTCAGTGACGCGTGAAGAAAGGGTGGATAAACATCCACGCAATGCCGGTGGCGACGAGCATGGCGAGAAAAATGAGCGCCAGCATCAGACCCCAGGACGGGCCCGCGTGATGCGGCGGGGTTGCCTCATCGGACTGATTTTCCTGCAGGTTGGTCACCAGTTAGTGTACGGCGAATGGTTACCCCAGAGAGGCACTCAGCGCGAGATGGCGCAAAAGGGCCACAAGCAGATTCCTGGGAGGCAGCAACACTATTTCACCCAAACGGTGTCTAACCGAAGCAGAGGTAAGGGGTCAGGACGATCGAGAATGCACTCGGGAGAATCGCCCCGAGCGGATCGAAACGAGGAGACGACCATGGCGAGCGACAGCAGAATTGAGAAGTTCCCAGTGACAGAACTGGCAGGTCTGCGGACGGAGCTGTTGCAGTCGGGCATGGATTCCTGGCAGGCGGCGGAGCTGGTGAAGACGTTCCTGACCGGACACGGCTACGGCGCCGATCCGGTGATGATTCGGGAAGCCGTTCTGCGCCTGGAAACTCACTCGTGCAGCGTTGAGTGCATGCAGAGTGAGTTGGAGCAGGTGGCCTACGTGATGTAATGCCTGGGCGATGACCGGCGCGGACTGGGTCGCAAAATTAAAGGCCGTCTTTGCGGACGGCCTTTTTGCTGCTCCTCATGTCCACCTTGCCGCCAAAATGAAAAGAGCCTGTCCGGGCGGACGGCTCTTTTCACAAGCACAGCTTCGCATCAGACCTGCATGATCTCGGCTTCCTTCTTTTTCGCCATCTCTTCCATCTTCCTGATCTCTTCGTCGGTGAGCTTCTGAATTTCGTCCAGGGAGCGCTTCTCTTCGTCCTCGGAGATCTTCTTATCCTTTGCGGCTTTCTTGATGAGATCGTTGCCGTCGCGGCGAATGTTGCGGACGGCGGTGCGGTGATCCTCAAGGACGCGATGCAGGTGTTTGACCACCTCGCGACGCCGGTCCTCGGTCATGGGCGGGACGGGGATACGAACCACCTTGCCGTCGTTGTTGGGGTTGAACCCCAGGTCCGATGTTCGCAGCGCCTTTTCGATCTCGGCGATCAGGCTCGCATCCCATGGCGCGACGACGATCATGTTGGCGTCGGGTGTGGTGATCTGGCCGACCTGATTCAGTGGCGTAGGCGTGCCGTAGTAGTCGACTTTGACCTGGTCGAGCATGTGGATGGAAGCTCGGCCGGTGCGGAGGGAACCGAGGTTGGTCTGGAAGTCGGCGACGGCTTTATCCATGCGAGTGCGGAGTTGCGCGGAGTCGGCTTTAAGTGCGGGAATGCCCGCCATTACGGATGGCGCCATAGGATTCGTCCTCAGGAAACAGGTTCAAAACAGGATTGTACGCGGGTTGGCGAGCCAGTTCACGACATGATGAGTGCGAATGGGGCCGCTCAGAAGCGCAGCAGGTACGACATTTTCACGTAGAGATTCTTGCCATCGTTCATGAGGGATGAGCCGGTGGGCGGCAGGATTGGGTTTGCGGTATTGCAGAGTCCGTCCTGTTCCCGCGTGCACAGGGCGCGATCCAGATTCGCGAAGTTGCCGATGTAGCCGACATAGAGCGCCGTGCCCGGGTGCGGCATGTAGGTAAACAGCGCATCGGCAAACAGCGTCTTCGAGTTGGCCGCGTCGGTGTATTCCGTATGCGGCAGCGTCGAGATGTACTGCCCGATCAGATTGAACGACGCCGCTTTGGTGAGCTGATAGTTCCAGCGCGAGATCAACTCGTGATTGTCGTAGACCACGTTGCCGGTTGCCGGGTCGGTGAAGTGCGTGTACACGTAGCTGTTCTGCAGATCGACCGAGCCGAACGGCTTCACTTCCACATTGAGATGCGGTGAGGAAACGTCCACGGGCCCCGGACCCTGATCGTCGGGTGGCGAATAGTTGATCGCCGTCCCCTGGTAGTATCCGCCGCCGATAGCGAGGTACGGCACGGGCGACGAATAGAAATTGAACCCAGCCTGATTGCTGGGGTACTCTACGTTACTCGGCAGGGCGGAGTAGTCGATGGGGCGAAGGCGGTCCTGCCCCAGCTGCGCCCACCCCGACACCGTTGTTCTGCCTTTGAACGTTACGCTGTAGGAAGGATTCGCATACGCATCGAGCGCCACGCCGCTGTGGTCCCAGATGCGCTCCGCATACAGGCTCGGCCCATGCGAGAGGATGGGCCCGTTCGCCGGCCGGAAAGTATACGAGATGCGGCCGTTGGGTTCGCGCACATCGGGCCGCTGGAAGAAGCCGGTGTCGGTTATAAATCCCGCGGAGTTGTCGTTGTAAGCGAGCCACCAGCCCCAATGCAGATCGGAGTAGCTGATCTGCTGGAAGTACGCCTGACCGCTGCAGGTGAGCGCGTAAGTCTCGCAGTACTGTTCGCCAGGAGTGTCATTGCTCAGATTCTTTGTCTGCGAGGTCACAGCCTGGCCGGTCACGGTCCAGTTGTTGCCGAGACGCGCCCTGTAGTCGAACCCGCCCGCGCGGTTGAAAGAGCCCAGATACTCGCGGTCGGCGTAAATCAAGCCGATGTTGGACTGCTTGCCGAGATCGCGGTTCACGCGGGTCGCGTAGAATTCCGCACGCTTGTTCGCGTTGGGATCGCTGGCCGGGACTAATTGCCCAGGGCTGCGATCGTCGACGCTGAGCACACCCATGGCCCATGGGCCCAGCTTGCCGGTCAGCCGCGCGCCAAACTGCGGCTTCACGATGTTATCGGTGTAGTAGAGGCTGATCGGCGTCTGGAAGTAGCTGCTGTTCTCGATGAAAAAGGGCCGCACCTCCGCGAAATACGGGGGGAAGCGCTGGTTGGGGGTTGCCGGATTGTCGATGCCCACCTGACTGAAATCCGGATTGATGGTCGTGTCCAGCACCAGGCTGTGATGCAGGATGAACTTCGCATCCATGCCGCTGTACGCCTGGAAGGACTTGTCCTCAAAGAAGGGATTGACCGGATCGACAGAGTTCAGCTGGCGCATATTGCGCGCCAGCGAATAGGGCTGGAACTGCAGATTTTGTCCGTGCTGGATGTCTTCGAAACCCTCAACGGGCATGTCCTGGGTCAGGCGCCCGGCGATGTCGTGCTGGACGCGCGGCCAGTAATCCGACTCATTGGTGCGCGAGATGTTGCGTCCAAGGATGATGCCCCAGGTGCGAGCCTCGCCAGGATCGGCGTTGGCGAAGTAAAGGCTGGCGAAGGGGATGCGCATGAGTACGACGAAGCCCGTCGGGGTGCGCTTCCCCCACGTGTCCCATACGGTATCGAACGAAAAGTCGTAGCCGGTTTGCTCGCTGTAAAGCCCGTCGGTCTGGATGCCGAGCGCGTTGCTCTGGAAGAGGAAGGCGCGGCGCTGGTCGTGGAACGTGTCGAGCATCATGAAGACGTCATCGTCGTCGCTCTCGGCGTCTCGCGCCAGCATGTGAGCGCGAATGAACTGCGGCCGGCTGTCCTGGCAGATAAACGCCGCAAAGAAGGCCTCATGCGTGTAGCCGAGGTACGCGACGGTGTCTTCCGAGGGGCGGCTTCCGTCGGATGGCGATCGCTCGACGAAGTGGCTGATGCGAAGCATCTGAGCGGCGGCCGGAGAGCGCACAGCACCGCTGAGAAAGTCTGCGAGCTTCGGTTCTCCGTCGAGCAGGGGGAGAACCATCGTGCCCTGCCGGCCGCGTACCGGCATGACGGCGCTGCTCGATCCTGAACTCTCGCTGGAGTTTGCCGCCGGGCCCCGGGCAGAGGCGTGCCCGTTTTCAGCTTCGCCCGGCTTGCAGGCGTGCGCGGGCCGGGGCGCAAAGGCGCCCAGCCAAAGCAGTAAGAGAAACCAAAACCGCAGAGAATCAAAACGCATGCTGCACAAAACTCGTTCTCCGGTTCACCGGAGAAGGCAGGAACTCGCTCTCGTGCAGAGCTCCTCTTTCCTTTATATCGCACGATTGTCAACCGGGCTTGATTACAGGCGCGGAACAGTGCATCTTTTGGTGCCACGAGCCCAACGAAGCACTATTTCAGTGGAGAACGACCGTGCGTCCTGCTACTCCTGCCTGGGAGTCGGCTTGTTCGTGGGCGTGGTAGCTGGAGCGGACCAGCGGCCCGGATTCCACATGGCGGAATCCCATGGCCAGCGCTTCGCGTTTCATGAAAGCGAATTCATCGGGTGTGTAGTAGCGGGCGATGGGCAGATGATCCTTCGAGGGCCGCAGATACTGGCCGATCGTCAGCACGTCGACGCCAACGGCAGCGAGGTCGCGGTAGACCTGGAGCAGTTCGTCCATCTCTTCGCCGAGGCCGACCATGACTCCCGATTTTGTCACCGTCTTCGCCTCCACTTCTTTCGCGAATTGGAGCAGGCGCAACGTGCGCTCATAGCGAGCGCCGGAACGAACGGCGCGGTAGAGGCGCGGGACGGATTCTGTGTTGTGGTTGAGGATCTCGGGGCGCGCGTCAACGACGAGGCGGATTGCCTCCTCGTTGCCCTGGAAGTCGGGGATGAGGACTTCGACCTGGCAGCCGGGCGCCTGGCGGCGGATCTCGTCGATGACCATCACGAAGGCCCGAGCTCCGCCGACCACGTCGTCGTCACGATTGACGCTGGTGATGACGGCGAACTTCAGGCCGAGAGCGGCGACGGCTTCGGCGACTCGCCGAGGTTCGTCGAAGTCGATCGGGTCGGGGCGGCCCTTGGGAACGGCGCAGAATCCGCAGCGGCGCGTGCAGGTGTTGCCAAGCATCATGAAAGTCGCGGTGCGATGGTGCCAGCACTCGCCGATGTTGGGGCACTGCGCCGATTCGCAGACGGTGTGCAGATTGAGCGAGCGGGCAAGCTTCTTGAGGTCGTGATAGTTGTCGCCCATGGGCGCGCGGGCACGGAGCCATTCCGGCTTGGGCGATGGGCGGCGGGGCGCCAGATCGATCTGGATGAGCGCTTCGCCCGGGATACTCGGATTGCCAGCAGAGGGAGAGGCCATCGTTGCTTTGTCTATTGTAGTTCCCACAAGCGGAGATTCGCCCCGCACACCGCAAAGCCGGACTTAAGACTTCGCCGGCGTGGCAGGTTCCGCGGGAGCGGCTTCCTGGGGCGGGATCAGAGGCAGTTCTTCAACGACCGCGAGACCCGTGCGGCGCAGGAGCTGAAAGATGGTGGGGCTGGCGAGGCGCGTGGCATCGTACTCCACCCGGATTGTCTTCCACTCTTCATCGACCTTAATGCGGCGAATCCCGTAAACCTCGCGTAGATTGCCCAGTGCGAACATGATGGTTTCTGTCGGATGGCCTTCGTATCGGTAGAGCGCCTCGAGCTGCGTCATGAATACAGGGTACAGGGGACGGCAAGCAGGGTACAGCGGTGGAGCACCGAGTTGAAGCGGACACCAGGTACCAGAGTTTGCCCAGGTTGGCCTCAGCCCGCTACCGGCACCCACACCTGCATCGAGCTCTCGTCCCGGTTATCCCAGGCGTAGTAGGGGATCAGCTTCAGCTCCGCCGCTTCCACTTGCGCCGGCGCAACCGCCGGCGCATACAGTGACTCGACGGGCTCGGCGCGGCGAGCCCCCTCGTGGGTCAGCACCATGACGCCGTCCAGCACGTCCGCCTTGTACTCCCCGCGGATCGCGCCGCCACGCCTGGCCATGTAGAGAGGGAAATTTTTCGCGTCGGTGCCCTTCGTCTGGTCGAGGCCCTCCATGCAGAAGACCACCGGGCCGCGCTCCATCGCGACCTTGCCGGTGTCCTGCTCGACGGCTGGATTGGCGACCACCATGCGCGGGGTCATGTCGAAGCTGAGCTCGACCGGGGTTTCGCCGCTCCACCGCCGGCGAATCGGCATGTACTCGCCGGGCCGTACGCCCTCGACCGGCTTGCCCGCGACCGCCACGCGCGACTCGCGCGACCACGCCGGGACCCGCACGTAGAGCGTGAACTCCTCCGGATGCTCGACCGCAACGGTCATCCGCACCGCGCCCTCCCACGGATACTGTGTCTTCTGCGTTACGACGATGGGGTTGCCGCTCTCGAGCTTCCACTGCAGGCGCGAGTTGTCGTAGAGGTGAACGTACAGGCCATCCTTTGAGGTCGAGTAGAAGTAGCCGGGCAGGCTGGCAAAGGTGCGTTCGAGATTGGGTGGGCAGCAGGTGGTGTCGTACCAGGGATTGCGAATCTTTTCGCCGCTGGTGGGATCGAAGGCCAGCGGATTGCGGTAGCAATAAAGAGTTCCCTTCAGCGACATGCCGGAGTTGATGCCGTTATAGAGCGCGCGCTCCATCACGTCGGTAAAGCGCGCCTCGCCGGTGGCGGCCAGCATGCGCCAGTTCCACATCGCGTTGCCGATGGCCGCGCAGCTTTCGCCGTATGCCTGGGCATTCGGCAGCTCGTAATCCTCGCCGAACGCCTCACCCTCAGCGCGCGCGCCCACGCCACCGTTGATGTACATCTGCGCCCGCGTCAGGTCGCTCCACAGCACCTCGAGCGTCTTCATGTAGGCCGCGTCCCCGGTTTCCAGGTAGTAATCCGTCGCGCCGCAGTTGGCATACATAGCGCGCACCGCGTGGCCCTGCAGTTTCGTCTTCGTCGTGAAGGGAACGCCGCAGTTCATGTAGACGATCTGCTGCGGCCGCAGATTGGCGCGCGGATCGCCCTGCAGGATGTAACCGGCCAGATCGACGTATTTGCGCTCGCCCGTGGTGCGATAGAGCTCGATCAGGGCCATTTCAATTTCCGGATGCCCTGAGACGATCGGCTTCTTGTCCGGCTCGGGCCCGAAGTTGGGGAGAATGTAATCGTCCACCATCTTGCGTCCCGCGTTCATCAGGGTGGGGTCGCCGGTCGCACGGTAGTACGCAATTGCGCCCTGTAGCATGTGTCCCAGGCAGTAGAGTTCGTGCCCGCGCACCTGCTCAGGGATGGTCATGCGCAGAGACTTGCGATCGTCCTGGTAGTAGGTGTCGAGGTAGCCATTCGGCTCCTGCACGGCAACGATCTGCTGGATCGTCGTCTGCGCTGCTTCGTGCAGTTGCGGGTTGTCCTCGGTCTGCAGCGCGAATGCCACGCCTTCGAGCCACTTGTACATGTCGGAATCCGAATACACGGGACCCTTTTGCGGCTCGTTGGACTTGCCCACGAGCCGGAGGAAGTTGTCCATGCGCCCGTGGTCGAGCAGTTCCTGGTGCATCGAAGGAATACTCGACTCGACGTTGGTCTTCCGCCGCTTCGACCAGAAGCCTTCCTCGATGGTCACGGCACGCACCGGGATGTTGCGCAGTTTCGCATGCGGCGACTGAGCGAGATTCAGGACGCCCTGGTCATGCCAGCCGGGGGCCGCGCTCGTCACCGGCTCATCGAATCCCCACGCGCGCGTCGCCGCCATGAGGGGAGGCGCCGCTGCTGTGGCTCCGGCGAGGGAAAGAAACGTTCTTCTGGAAACGGTATGTTTTGCCATGGGAAACCTCCCGGGTCGTGATATCTGCTCCGGCGCGCCTTCATTCTAGTCCGGGAAACGTTTTCTGCGCTGACTTTTGCAACTCGCATCCAATTTTCCAGTTGCGTCAATCCATTTACGTCAATCTATGGACCATCGTCGTTCATTTTTCGATCCCCGCTCCACCGGCATGGTCCGCGTCCGCGGCGCTCGCGAGCACAATCTCAAAGACATCTCCGTCGATATCCCTCGTGACGCCCTCGTTGTCTTCACGGGTGTCTCGGGATCGGGCAAGTCCTCACTCGCCTTTGGCACCCTCTATGCCGAGGCTCAGCGCCGCTACCTTGAATCCGTCTCGCCCTACGCGCGCCGCCTCTTTCATCAACTTACCGTTCCGGAAGTCGACTCTATCGACGGCCTCCCGCCCGCGGTCGCCCTGCAGCAGCAGCGCGGCTCGCCCACCACGCGATCGTCAGTCGGCAGTGTTACTACGCTCTCCAATCTGATCCGGATGCTGTACTCACGCGCCGGCGACTATCCACCCAAAGCGCCGATGCTTTATGCGGAAAACTTCTCGCCCAACCGGCCGGAAGGCGCCTGCCCGAAGTGCCATGGCCTGGGCCGCATTCTGACCGTGACCGAGAAGTCGATGGTGCCCGATCCGTCGCTGACCATTCGCGAACGCGCCGTCGCTGCATGGCCCACGGCATGGCAGGGACAAAATCTCCGCGACATCCTTGTTTCCATGGGCTATGACGTCGACCGCCCGTGGCGCGATCTGCCGAAGAAAGACCGCGACTGGATCCTTTTCACCGACGAGCAGCCCACCGTTCCCGTCTACGCCGGCTTCACGCCTGCCGAAACCCGCCGCGCTCTGCGCCAAAAAATGGAGCCCAGCTACATGGGCACGTTTACCTCGGCGCGGAAGTATGTTCTCGATACCTTTTCCAAATCCCAAAGCGAGCGGATGAAGCGCCGCGTCTCCGAGTTCATGCTTGCCGCCGAGTGCTCCGTGTGCCACGGCAAACGGCTGCGTGCCGATGCGCTGGAGGTTCAATTCGCCGGGCTCGACATCGCCGCGCTCAGCGCGCTCCCCCTGCGCCAGGTCCACGCGCGCCTTGCGCCCTACGCCTCTGCCAAAAATTCGCCGCTGCGCGTCACGCCCGAACGCGCCGCCGTCGCACAACGCATCACGCAGGACATCGTCGCTCGCCTCGACGCGCTCCTCCTGCTGGGTCTCAGCTATCTGTCTCTGGATCGTTCCACGCCGACGCTCTCTCCAGGCGAGCTGCAGCGCCTGCGCCTGGCCACACAAATGCATTCCAACCTCTTCGGCGTCGTCTACGTCCTCGATGAGCCGTCTGCAGGGCTTCATCCCTCTGATACAGAAACCCTGCTGCACGCCCTCGACGCGCTTAAACGTTCCGGCAACAGCCTTTTCATCATCGAGCACGAGGTGGATGTCATCCGCCGGGCTGACTGGATCGTCGACGTCGGCCCCGGCGCCGGCGACAAGGGTGGCGAGATCCTCTACAGCGGTCCGCCCGCCGGACTCCGCAATGTCGAGGCCTCCAAAACGCGGCTGTATCTCGACGCCCGAACTCCCCCGCGACGGACCTCGCGTTCGCCGTCGGGGTGGCTGCGCCTGCGCGGCGCCACGCGCAACAATCTCCACAACCTCGACGTCGATTTTCCGCTTGGCGTCTTCACGTCCGTTACCGGGGTTTCCGGCTCGGGAAAATCAACGCTCGTCAGCCAGGTTTTGGTCGAACTCGCTTCTCGTCATCTGGGCCAGAGAGTCGCCGACGAAGAATCCGCCGGCGAGGATCGACTCACCGCCGAGAAACCAATCCTCACCGGTGGCTCGATCGAGTCCGGTATGGAAAGCATCCGCCGCCTGGTCGTCGTCGATCAGAAACCCATCGGACGCACCCCGCGCTCCAACATGGCTACGTATACAGGCCTCTTCGATCACGTCCGCGCCCTTTTCGCGTCCACCAGGGTTGCCCGCGAACGCCGCTACGATGCCGGACGCTTCTCCTTCAATGTCGCCAAAGGCCGCTGCCCCACCTGCTCCGGGGAAGGATTCGTCTGCGTCGAGCTGCTGTTCCTGCCCAGCGTTTACTCGCCCTGCCC
>DASZYN010000129.1:0-5726 GCA_035545435.1 Acidobacteriaceae bacterium
GCTCCTCCACCTCGCAATATCCCGTCCGCAGCGATTGGGTTTCCGTATCCGACGAAGATTCAGTGCGGCAAGCGGCCGTAACCCTCAACCGTTACGCTTCGCTTCTCGCCAGGGTGCACGGCTGGCTCCAGCTCGCCGATAGCCCCGCCGGCGCATCGAACGCGACATACTACTCACTGGCGCTGATACCAGCTACAGGAGGCTCGCCCATCGTTAGCAACACGCTGCTCCGCCAGAATGATGTCCTGAAGATCGGTCTCCAGGCTAACGGGCGCGTGAGAGAAAAGCGTTGGGTCTACATCCTCGACATCAATTGCCAGGGTAAGGGCACTGTCATTTACCCTGGAGGAAATTCAGACAATCAATTTCCCAACGAATCCGACACCGGCAGCCTCTTCGTTTTGCCCGGCGAACCGGAGATCGGCATCAGTCCGCCATTTGGAGTCGATACGCTGATCATGCTCAGCACCGCCCAGCCACTGTCCGATCAGTACGTCCTGAACTTCGAAGGGGTCGCAAGGTCCCGCGGCGCCCAATCGCCGCTCGAACAACTGCTGAGTAATACAAGCGCCGGAATGCGCGGCGATCCCGCACAATTACCCACAAACTGGAACATCGGCTTCACCACAATTCGCAGCGTTCCGCTACCCAACCCTTAACCCTGGACCACCAGAACAACCCGATCCACTTGCTGTACTTGAGGAGATTTTCCATGCTTCTGCTTTGTGCGTTTCTCGTTGGCCTCGTCGCCGGCCTGCGCTCCATGCTGGCTCCCGCGATCGTCAGTTGGTTTGCCCGTCAGAACCTGCTCCCCGTGGGGGGCACCTACCTCGCGCTGATGAGCTATACCATCACTGCGATTGGTTTTAGTCTGCTCGCTGCTTGCGAACTCGTCGTCGACAAACTGCCGACCACCCCCAGCCGCAAACAGCCCCTCTCCTTCGCCGTTCGCCTCCTCACCGGCTCTCTCGTGGGCGCCACCGTCGGTGCAACCGGAAACAAAATCATCCTCGGCATCCTCTGCGGCGCCATCGGTGCAGTGATTGGCACCCTCGGCGGCGCCGCCGCTCGAGCCAAACTCGCGGCGCTCTTCGGGGCTGACTACCGTGCCGCGATTCTCGAAGATCTTGTTGCAATCGGAATCGCTCTCTTTGCCATCCTAAGGGTTGCATGAAACATTCCTTTGACGCGATTGTCGTCGGTGCCGGCCAGGCGGGTCCCTCGCTTGCCACTCGACTCGCCGGCGCCGGTTGGCAGGTCGCCGTGGTTGAGCGCCATCTCTTTGGTGGAACCTGCGTCAACACCGGATGCACCCCCACCAAAGCCATGGTTGCCAGTGCACACGCTGCTCACCTCGCGCGCCGCGGTGCCGATTTCGGCGTCCACGCAAGCTCAGTCACCGTCGACATGCGCGCCGTCAAAGCCCGCAAGGACGCAATCGTCTCCAACGCGCGCAACGGCGTTGAAAAGTCGCTGCGTACATCAAAGAACTGCACCGTCTTCACCGGCACTGCCTCGTTCGAGTCGCGAAATGTCATGCGCGTCGGCGACGACCAGATCGAAGCATCGAAAATCTTCCTCAACGTCGGCGCTCGCCCCACCATCCCCCAAATGCCTGGTGTCGATTCCGTTCCGTTCCTCACCAGTACCACCATCCTCGATCTGGAAGACCTTCCGCAGCACCTCATTGTCGTGGGTGCTGGTTACGTCGGCCTCGAATTTGCGCAAATGTTCCGCCGCTTCGGCTCTAAGGTCACGGTCGTCGATAAGAGCGCTCGCCTCGCTCCCCATAAGGACGAGGATGCCTCGAAAGTCATCCGCGAAATATTCGACTCCGAAGAGATCGCAGTTCGCCTCAATGCCAACTGCATCCATCTCGAACGCGATGACTCAAACGTAGCCGTCGGCCTTGAGTGCATTGACGGAGAACCTCGCGTCGTCGGCTCCCATATCCTCCTGGCTGTGGGTCGTACGCCGAACACCCACGACCTCAATCTCGCTGTCGCCGGTATCACCCCGGACCAGCACGGTTACATTCCGGTCGACGACTTCCTGCAGACCACCGTTCCTGGCATCTTCGCGATAGGCGACTGCAACGGTCGCGGCGCCTTTACCCACACGTCGTACAACGACTACGAAATCGTCGCCGACAATCTGCTCGACGGCGCATCCCGTCGCGTCAGCGATCGCATTCCGGCAAACGCCCTCTACATCGATCCGCCGCTCGCCTGTGTTGGTATGTCCGAAGCCGAGGTTCGGGCCATCGGCAAGCCTGCGCTCGTCGGCTTCCGCACCATGACCCGGGTCAGTCGCGCAATCGAAAAGGGCGAAACTTTCGGATACATCAAGGTCTTCGTCGATGCAAAGTCACAGCAAATTCTGGGAGGATCTGTCTTCGGTACAGGCGGCGATGAAGCCGTCCACTGTATCCTCACAGCGATGTACGCGCGCCAGCCCGCATCGCTCCTCACGCATTCGGTCCACATCCATCCCACAGTCGCCGAACTCATTCCCACTACATTCGAAGACCTGAAGCCTTTTCCATGACCCTCCGCGTTCCTTTCGACGAAGTTGCATCCAGACTGTCCGCTATCCTGACCCGGGCGGGCTTTGAGACTCACCGCGCCGATCTCAGCGCCCGCCTATTTGCCGAAACCACGCGCGACGGTGTCTATTCGCACGGGTTGGAGCGCTTTCCGCGCCTGCTAGCCATGATCCGCAACGGCTCGGTTGACGTTCACGCCACGCCTCAACGGGTGCAGCAATTCGGTGCCATCGAGCGCTGGGATGGCCGCCGCGGTCCTGGCAATCTCAATGCGTGGACCTCCATGGCACGCGCCCTCGAACTCAGCAACCAACATGGCATCGGCTGTGTCGCCCTCGCCAATACAAACCACTGGATGCGCGGCGGCACCTACGGCTGGCAGGCCGCCGATGCCGGCGCCATCGGCATATGCTGGACAAACACCCTCGCCAATCTTCCCCCGTGGGGCGCTTCCCTGCCCGCGGTCGGCAACAATCCGCTCATCATCGCTGTGCCCCGCCCCTCCGGCCACGTCATTCTCGATATGGCCATGTCGCAGTTCTCCTATGGCGCGCTTACCAGCTATCAGCAGAAAGGCAAGTTGCTTCCCGTCGACGGCGGCTTTGACTCCAGCGGCAATCTCACGCGCGATCCCGCCGCCATCGAAGCATCTCAGCGCCCTCTCCCCATCGGCTATTGGAAAGGCTCAGGACTCGCCATGATGCTCGACCTGATCGCGACCCTGCTCTCCGGCGGTCTCGCTACGCATCAGATCCCCACCGATCCCCTGCGCGAATCCGGCCTCTCCCAGGTCTTCCTTGCACTGAATCTCGCGCGTCTGCAGCCCGCCGCAGACTCCGCCCGTACCGCAGATGGCATTGTTGAAACGGTTCTCGCCAGTAACCCAGGAGCCGTCCGCTATCCGGGCGAACAGATCCTGACCACCCGCTCCGAGAATCTCGCTCTTGGCTTGCCCGTCCGCGAAGAACTCTGGAACGAACTCTGCGCACTCTGATGCGGAGCCCGGCACGGCGCTAATCTAAATAATGATGCGCGCCGCCGTTCTGCACCATCCCGCTTCCATCGGTTCGCGCCCGCTCGCGCTCGAAGACCTTCCTGTCCCCGAGCCGGGCCCCGGACAGGTCTTGCTCAAAGTCGAAGCTTGCGGCGTCTGCCGCACGGACCTCCACATCACCGCAGGCGAACTCAAGCCCCTGAACGAAGCGATCGTCCCCGGCCATCAGATTGTGGCGCGAGTCGAAAAGCTTGGCTCCGGTGTCGACTCTATCCCCATCGGTAAACGCGCCGGGGTGTCCTGGCTCGGCGGGGTCGACGGCACCTGCCCGCTTTGCCGCAAGAGTCGTGAGAACCTCTGCGACGATCCCACCTACACCGGCTACTCCGTCAACGGCGGCTACGCCGAATATGCCATCGCCCGTGCCGACTTCCTGATCCCGCTCGCTGAAGACAAGCCCGCGACGGACCTCGCTCCGCTGCTCTGTGCAGGCATTATCGGATTTCGTAGTCTGCGCGTCGCCGAGGTTTCCCCTGGCGATCGCGTCGGCCTTTTCGGCTTCGGAGCGTCGGCGCATCTTGCCATCGCCGTCCTCAAATCCTGGAACTGCGAAGTCTATGTCTCGACGCGCGGCGCCTCTCACCAGAAGCTCGCTCACGAACTCGGCGCCTTCTGGGTCGGCGACGCCACCGAGCGCCCGCCTGTTCCGCTCGACTCAGCCGTCACCTTCGCCCCCAGCGGCGACGTCGTCCTCGCCGCACTCGCCTCCCTGCGCAAAGGCGGCATTGTCGCCATCAATGCAATCCACCTCGATCGCGTTCCACAGTTCGATTATGATTCCCTGCTCTGGGGCGAACGGCAGATGCGCAGCGTCGCCAACATGACCCGTCAGGATGCCCGCGACTTCGTCGGTCTCGCAGCAAAGATCGGCATTCACCCGCGCACAACCGTCTTCCGCCTCGATCAGGTGAATGATGCGCTGGCAGCCGTCGCCAACGACGTTATCGACGGCGCTGCGGTTGTGGTTCCTTAGCGAAGGACAAGCACCAGCGTAAATCCGTCATAGCCCTTGCTCCCAACGGTTTGGATCGTTGTTGCGCTGACTCGCTTCTCCCGCGCCACAGCTTCATTGAACCGCCGGATTCCCTGCGCTCGCGGATCATCCGTATCGACGTTGGCCACCTCGCCATCGCGAATCACGTTGTCCACCACAATCACCGAGCCCGCACGCGATAGTCGCAGAGCATAGTCGAAATATTCGGCGGTGCTCTCCTTATCGGCGTCGATGAAAACAAGATTGAACGACGGCTTTCGTTCCGTGGTCATCTGCGACAGTGTTCTGAGCGCGGGCCCGAGCCGCACCTCCACCTTGCCGCTCAACCCGGCCCGCGCGATATTCCTGCGCGCAACCTCGGCATGTTTCTTCTCCGCCTCCAGCGTCACCAGCCGCCCTCGGGCCGGCAATGCGCGTCCGAGCCAGATCGTGCTGTATCCGCCCAGCGTTCCAATCTCCAGAATCCGCCGCGCCCCCTGCATCTTCGCCAACAGGTGCAGTAGTTTTCCCTGACTGGGGGTCACTGCAATTTCGGGCAGCCCTGCCTTTGCACTATCTGCAAGAGCAGCCTCCAGAGCTGCATCCGGCGCAATCTGCAGCCTGTCCAGATAGCCCTCGACAGCAACCCAGGTCTCCTCAGGTTTTCGCTTCGTGTTTCCGGCGTACTTCAATGCCATTCGCTCGTCTCGCTACGTTGTCACCAGTTCGGAGAAATCCGCGATCCGCGAAAACGCCTGGAGCACCGTTCCGATTAGCTGCAGCCGGGTATCGCGCAGTGATTTGTCGTCCACCATCACCATCACCTTGTCGAAGAACAAATCCACATGTGGCCGCAGCGTCGCGATCTTCTCCATCGCCTGCCGGTATTCACCGTGCCTGCCCAACTCCTCAACGACAGGCGCCAGCTTCATCGACTCCTCGTACAGTGCCAGCTCCGCTGGATCGTGCAGCAGATCTCGGCTCATGAAGCCAAACTGACTGCCGGGATTCAGAACGCCCTTCTCCTGCGCCTGCCGCAGGATATTCTTGATCCGCTTGAATGCTGCCGCGATCGCTGCCAGGTCTTCCGAACCCCGTACCTCGGTCAACGCCTCGGCCCGTGCGATCGCATCGCGCATGTTATCCGACCGCAC
>DASZYN010000130.1:0-4234 GCA_035545435.1 Acidobacteriaceae bacterium
CTGGGCCTTTAAGCTAACCGCTCTTTAGCTAACCGGATCTTAGCCGACCGGCCTTTAGCTGACCGGCTCTTAGCTCCACACCGCTCCATCAGTACTCGCCTGTCACCACGTTCTCGAGCGGCTCGCCCCGCAGATACCGCCCCATCTGCACCCCGGCAAACTGCATCGCCCGAACCATGAACATCGGCGTCGACGCAGCCACATGCGGCGTGATCAGCAGATTCGGTGCCGTCCACAGCGGATGCCCGTCCGGCAAAGGCTCCGGATCGGTCACATCGATCGCTGCCGTGATGCGCCCCGCGTGGAGCGCAGCCAGCAACGCATCGGTATCGACGACCGGCCCGCGCGCCGCATTCACCAGCATGGCTCCCTGCTTCATCAGGCCGATCTCCTTCCCGCCCATCATCCCAACCGTCTCCTGGGTGAAAGGCACGATCAGGATCACGACGTCCGCCGAAGGCAGTAGCCCCGCCAGTTCGCTGACCCCATGAACACCCTCGCGTGCGGTTCGCGCAACGCGAACAAAAGTAACGCCGAACGGCCGCAGGCGCTCCTCGATCGCCTGGCCAATCGAGCCGTATCCCACGATGAGGACCTCTCGCCCGTGAAGTTCCTCGCAAAGAATGGGAGGAGAAGCCCGATGCGTGCCAGGGTGAAGCGTGTGGTAAAGGTCCTCGGCCTCTTTCCGGCGCGACCACAGGCCCGCCCGCTGCACCTGTCCGAACAGCGGGAAATACTTGTTCGAAGCCAGCACCGCCGCGACCGCCCACTCCGCTGTCGAAATGCTGTGGGCGCCACGCGCATCGCAAAGAACGACGCCAGGAGGCTTGATCTTCAGCAGCTGATCGACGCCCGCCAGCGCCGACTGAATCACCTTCAGCCCGCGCAGAAACGGCAGCTGCCGCCCGGCCTGACCCTGCCACGGCGGGGGAACCCAGAACTCAACCTCAATCGGTTCGCTCGGCTGGATCGGGATTCGCTCCAGCGAAATTCCATCGGGTAACAGGCCGAGAAGTTTCGGATCGACAGCTTCGGGCACGCCAACTTTGAGCATCGAACGCAGCTCCGTTTCGCGAGACTCATATCGTTCAGGCTCGCGAAGTCTTCTTCGATGCTAGTGGGGTGTCCTGGAAGTAAGCAAAGTAAATTTGTCTCCCGACCGGACTCTGAGCGTAGCGAAGGGGAAGCGGAGGGACCTGCTTTTTCTTCCATTTCAGACGTCACCAATCACTGGAGCAAGCAACTGGGTCGAGCGCGATGTATCGATACGCCGCGAGGCGGCCTCCGGCCGCTCTTTGCTGGTTGCTATGCCTGGCGCAGGACCTTGCCCAGGGCTTCGAGTCCGGTCTCGATCGCCTCCGGCGGCACCGCGTAGCTGAAACGAACGTGACCCTCGCCCTGCGCCCCGAAGACAACGCCGGGAATCGTCGCAACGTGCGCCTTGTCCAGCAGCAGCGCGGCGACCTTACGGCTGTCCTTATCGATCTTGCGAACGCTCGGGAATGCGTAGAAGGCCCCCGCGGGAACCTCGCACTCCAGCCCAAGTTCGCACAGCCCGCTGACCAGCAGATCGCGCCGCTGGCGATATTCCTCGCGTCGGGCAGCGATCGTCGCTTCCTGGATCGCCATCGCTTCCAGCGCCGCCCACTGCGTAGGCGTCGATACGCCGTTGGTCGAGTAGAGCACCAGCTTGCGCAGACCGGTCATGAATGGCTCTTTAGCCACCGCATAACCCGCGCGCCAACCGGTCATCGCATAGGTCTTCGAGAAGGTGTAGGCCGTAATCGTGCGTTCGGCCATGCCCGGCAGGGATGCGATGGAGAAGTGCTCGCCATCGTAGACGAGGTCCTCGTACGCCTCGTCGGCAATCACGATCAGGTGATGCTTCCTGGCGAACGCGGCAACCTCCTCCGCTTCGCTGCGCGTGAAGACCACGCCGGAGGGATTCTGCGGCGTGTTGTAGTAGATCGCCCGCGTCGCCGGTGTTGAGAAGTGCTCGAGCGTCGCGGTCAGGCCGTTGCGCCTTGCTGTGGCCGTGGGAACCATCACCGGCCGCGCCTGGGCAAGCGTCACCATATCTTTGATCGGAGTCCAGAAAGGAGAAAAAACCAGAACGTCATCGCCGGCGTCGAGCACTGCCTCAAAGGCCACGTGCAGAGCATGGGCTCCGCCGCAGGTCACGATGACATCTTCGACCGACGCGTCGATGTGGTTCTTCGCCTGTAGCTTCCTTGCTATGGCAGCCCGCAGCGGTTCGATTCCCGACGAAGGTGCATAGCGCGTCTTGTTCTCCACCAGCGCCTTCAGGTTGGCGTACTTGACCGTGTCGGGAGTCTCGAAGAAAGGCTCGCCCCCGTGGAACGCGTGGACCAGCTTCCCCGCGGCCCGGAGTTCAATCACCTTGTTGCGGATCTGCACGATGTCGGAGAACCCGACTTCATCGAGGCGCTTCGCGAGGCGGATTGGTTTGTTCCTGGTCGTCATCTTGGGTTCACCCACCGGACGGGACGTTTCAGCTTAGAGCATTTTGATGGAAGGAAGGCGAAAATTGTTCGCAGGTCGCATCCAGCCCGAACTTCACGTGATCAGATGCCCGGAATAAACGGCCATCCCGGCGACGGCATCCACACCCATAGCATCGAGCGCATCGATCTCCGCCTGCGCACGAATGCCGCCCGCAACGATCAGCTGGCGCGAGGTGAGCGGGCGCAGTGCTTTCGCGGCTTCGATGGGGAAGCCGCCCATCGTGCCTTCCGTATCCACGTGGGTATAGAGATAGGCTCCGCACCAGGGATCGAGCGCGGCGATCGCCTGAGCCGGCGTCAGGTCAACATTGTCTTTCCACCCGCGAACGGCAATCTTGCCCGCCTTTGTATCAATGGCTGCGACAAATCGCGAGGGGCCAATGCTCTCCGAGACGCCTGCGGCGAACTCCGCATTGATGCCATTGTCGCTGAACAATGCCGAGCCAAAAATAACGCGGCGGGCGCCCCCGTTGAGGAGCGCTTGCGCCTGATCGATCGTGCGAATCCCTCCCCCCACCTGTACAGGCAGGCGCCTCGCAATCTGCGCAATGAGAGCTCGATTGTCGCCCGTTCGTTTCGCAGCATCGAGATCGATGAGCTGGACCAAAGGAAACCGCGAGAACCGCTCGATCCAGTACTCGAAATTGTCGAAGGCGAGTCGGAGCTCTTCGCCGCGTTCGAGCTGCACAATGCGCCCGCCCATCAGGTCGATTGAAGGAATCAGCATGGAAGCCTCACCGGAATGCCATCGCGCTGCAGCTCTTCTTTCAGCGCGCGGACATCGTGGATGCCGAAATGGAAGATGCTGGCGGCGAGAGCGGCATCGGCCTTGCCTTCGCGGAAAACCTGCGTGAAATGCTGTGCGTTGCCCGCTCCGCCGGATGCGATCACCGGGATTTGGACGGCTTCGCTGACCGCGGCTGTCAGTTCGCAGTCGAAACCGGCGCGAGTTCCGTCAGAATCCATCGAGGTCAGGAGGATCTCTCCGGCGCCGCGGGACTCGGCCTCGCGCGCCCACTCGACCGCGCGACGCCCGGTGGGCTTGCGTCCCCCGGAGACGAAGACTTCGGCTTCGTCGACCGGGCGGTCGGGAATACGCCGCGCATCGATGGCGACGACGACCGCCTGGGCGCCAAACTTCGCGCCGATTTCACCGATCAGCTCCGGACGAGCCAGCGCCGCCGAGTTGATGCTGATCTTGTCGGCGCCGGCATCGAAGATAGCGGCCGCGTCGTCAGCGGAGCGGATACCGCCACCGACGGTAAAAGGGACGAAGAGCTGCCGGGCGGCGCGACGAACCGCGTCAATCAGGGTGCCGCGGCCTTCGTGCGTGGCAGTGATGTCGAGAAAGACGATCTCGTCGGCTCCGGACGCGGCGTGACGCGCAGCGAGTCCGGCGGGATCGCCGGCGTCGACGATGTCAACGAACTGGATACCTTTCACGACGCGTCCGTCGCGCACGTCGAGGCAGGCGATGATCCGCTTAGTCAGCATGGACGCCACTCCAGGAAATTACGCAGGACGCGAAGGCCGGTTTCCCCGGATTTCTCGGGGTGGAACTGGACACCCATCACATTGTCACGCTCGACGGCCGCAGCGAAAGGCTCACCGTAGTCGGTAATAGCTACGGTGACATTTGTGACGGGCGCGCGGTAAGAATGGGTGAAATAAGCGAAGCTGTTGTTACTGATTCCTGCCAAAAGCTTCGA